>JBLFXD010000156.1:0-10473 GCA_047611045.1 Planctomycetaceae bacterium
GCCGATTATGGAAATGGCCGCGGCGGATTCCGGCGTGGAAAGCCCGGGCGGCGGATCTGGCAACAACATTATTGAGCCGACCGTTCGGTCAAATTTTGCAGATACCGCTTTCTGGGCGTCGGCGATTTCGACCGACGAAAACGGCAATGCTCAGGTCAAGTTCCCGATGCCCGAGAGTCTGACTGGTTGGAAGGTCCGAGTCTGGGGCATGGGGCATGGCACTCGCGTTGGAGAAGGAACGGCGGAAGTTGTGACTGCCAAGGATCTGCTGGTCCGGTTGCAGGCTCCGCGGTTCTTTGTCGAGAAAGACGAGGTCGTTCTTTCGGCGAACGTTCACAACTACCTCGACTCCGATAAGGAAGTCCAGGTTGTGCTTGAACTGGAAGGCGGCACGCTGGAGACCATGCACGACGACGCAACGCAGACAGTCATGATTGCTGCCAACGGCGAAAAGCGAATCGACTGGCGAATTAAAGTGATCGGCGAAGGTGAGGCCACGGTCCGCATGAAGGCACTTACTGATGAAGAGTCGGATGCTGTGCAGATGAGCTTCCCGTGTTTCGTTCACGGAATGTTGAAGACCGATTCATTCTCGGGAGTCGTTCGGGCCGGCAAGCAGAACCAGGATTCGCAGAGCATCACAATCCGCGTTCCGGAAGAGCGTCGGCCCGAGCAAACTCGACTGGAGTTGCGGTACTCGCCGACGCTGGCTGGAGCAATGGTCGATGCGCTGCCGTACCTCGTCGAGTATCCGTATGGCTGCACCGAGCAGACGCTTAATCGATTTATCCCGACAGTGATCACGCAGCGAATTCTCCAGAAGATGAACCTCGATCTGGCGGACATTCGCGACAAACGAACGAACCTCAACGCTCAGGAAATCGGTGACGATGTTGAGCGTGCAAAACGGTGGAAGACCTTCGACTCGAATCCAGTTTTCGACGAGGAAGAAGTCCAGCGAATGGTGAAGCAAGGCACCGAGCGGCTGACTTCAATGCAGATGTCGGACGGTGGTTGGGGATGGTTCTCCGGGCGTGGCGAACAGTCCTGGCCACACACGACCGCCGTCGTTGTGCACGGCCTTCAGATCGCCGCGAAGAATGACGTCGCGTTAGTTCCGGGGATGCTGGACCAGGGTGTCAACTGGTTAAAGACGTACCAGGCGAATCAGGTTCAGTCTTTGAAAAACTACGCGTTGAAAGACTCCCAAGGTCGACGCAAGCAACCTTCGAAGAGCCACGCAGGCAACCTCGACGCGTTTGTGTTCATGATCCTGACTGATGCCGGACACGTAAACCAGGAAATGCGAGACTTCCTGTACCGCGACCGGATTCAACTTTCAGTCTACGGAAAGGTAGTCTTTGGCCTCGCTCTGCATTCGCAAGAGCAGACTGAGAAGCTCGACATGATCCTGCAGAATATCGAGCAGTTTGTGGTCGAGGACGATGAGAATCAGACGGCGTATCTCAAACTGCCAAACGAATCGTCGTGGTGGTACTGGTGGGGCAATGACCTCGAAGCCAACGCCTGGTACCTGAAATTGCTCGCGAAGACAGCTCCGAAGAGTGACCGAGCGGCCGGACTGGTGAAATACATTCTCAACAACCGTCGGAACGGCACTTACTGGCGCAGCACTCGCGACACCGCGTACTGCATCGAGGCACTCGCTGACTATCTAACAGCGAGCGGCGAGGCCGAGCCGGACATGACGATCGAAGTTCTGGTCGACGGAGAGCTGCACAAGTCTGTGAAAGTGGACCCGTCCAACCTGTTCAACTTTGACAATAAGCTGATTCTGGAAGGCGACGCATTAGCTTCCGGCGAACACGTCGTCGAAGTTCGGCGTTCAGGCAAAGGCCCTGTCTACTTCAATGCGTACCTGACGAACTTCACCCTCGAAGACTTCATCACGAAGGCCGGCCTCGAAATCAAAGTCGACCGCAACTACTACCTGCTGAAGAGTGCCGACAAAGAAACCAAAGTCGCCGGCGCTCGTGGGCAGGTCGTCGACCAGAAAGTCGAGAAATACGAACGAACGAAGCTCAAAAACTTCGACACAGTAAAGAGCGGCGACCTCGTCGAAGTGGAACTCGTCGTGGAAAGCAAGAACCAGTACGAGTACCTCATGTTTGAAGATATGAAGCCGGCAGGATTCGAGGCGGTCGAAGTCCGTAGCGGCTACAAACGCAACGGAATGTCTGCCTACGTCGAGTATCGCGATGAGAAAGTCGCTTTGTTTACGCGGTATCTGGACCGTGGTCGATACTCGGTGAGTTATCGCCTGCGAGCTGAGATTCCAGGTAAGTTCAGCGCTTTGCCAACGCGAGCAGAAGCGATGTACTCGCCGGAGCTGAAAGCGAACTCGGACGAGATCAAACTGAATATCGAAGACTGACTTCGACGGAGTCGCTGTCACACAGGGAGCCTTGCGGTTTAGGATCTGTCACTGACCTGATTGTCCGTACGATTCCTGCCGGAGCTTCCGTGATGCAACACGTCGTTCGCTGTCTTGCCTTGGGTGCGATTCTCGCTTCTGGCTTCACGTCGATCGTTGCCGACGATTCGCCGGCGCGGGACACCAGCCGCGGCGATGCCATGATCGCTCGCTATTTCGAGGCTCAAACGGCGAAGCTCGCAGCAGCGTCCCTGACAAAGTACCAGTCGAAAGAGGACTGGGAGAAAGACAAAGCAAAGCACCGCGAGCACCTGTTCGAGATGCTGGGTCTGAATCCGTTGCCGCTGAAGACGCCGCTTCAACCGGTAATCGCAGGCACGGTCGATCACGAAGACATCATCGTCGAGCGAGTGCATTTTCAGTCTCGCCCCGGGCTATACGTGACCGGCAACTTCTATCGACCCAAAGAACAAACCGGCCCGCTGCCGGCGATTCTTTATGTGTGCGGGCATGGTCGCGTTAAGAAGGGCGACGTCAGCTTCGGAAACAAGACCCATTACCAGCATCACGGAGCGTGGTTTGCTCGCAACGGGTACGTCTGCCTGACTATCGACACGCTGCAACTCGGCGAAATCGAGGGTATCCATCATGGCACCTATAACCTCGGTCGATGGTGGTGGAATTCGCGTGGCTATACGTCAGCCGGTGTTGAAGCCTGGAACTGCATCCGGTCGCTCGATTACCTGCAGACTCGCAGCGAAGTCGACGGCGAACGAATCGGCGTCACCGGTCGATCAGGCGGAGGGGCGTACTCCTGGTGGGTCGCGGCTCTCGACGAACGAATCAAATGCGCGGTGCCTGTTGCCGGGATCACCAACCTGCAGAACCACGTCGTCGACGGCTGCGTCGAAGGACATTGCGACTGCATGTACATGGTCAATACCTACCGTTGGGACTATGCCCAGGTGGCTGCTCTTGTCGCTCCTCGACCGCTGCTGATTTCGAACACGGACAAGGATGGCATTTTCCCACTCGACGGGGTCGTCGATGTCTATTCGAAAGCTCGGCGCATTTACGAACTCTACGACAAACGGAATCACATCGGCCTGCAGATCACCGAAGGTCCGCACAAGGACACTCAGGAGCTGCGCATCCACGCCTTTCACTGGTTCAACAAATTTCTGAAAGGCGAAGACCCACTGATCGAGGACGCGGCCGTCAAGCTGTTCGAGCCGGAGCAGCTGCGAGTGTTCGCTGACCTGCCGAAAGATGAACTCAACACCGAGATCGACGAGACGTTTACTGCCACGCGCAAGTTACCGGACGCCGCTGATGTCAGAGTTGGAAACTGCCAGACTGCCGGATACTGCAAGAAGCTGACAGAGCTGTGCTTCCGCGGCTGGCCGACGAAAGACGAGGCGTTGACGCTTGAAAGAGTTGGCAAGCTGGCATTCGAGGCCGAACACGACGGCGTGCACCTTTCGGCGATCGACTTCAGTCCGGAACCGAATATTGACTTAACGTTGTTTGTCCTTCGTTCCTCGAAAGTGAAACCCTCGGCGTTGAGACTGTCGGTCCTCAACGTTCTGGATGAACAAGGCTGGTCCGAGTTCCTTGCGACCGTTCGAGTTGGCTTCGCAGCACGTTTCGAAAACGAAGTGGCGGGCAAGGCGGATGCAGCAGGCTGGTCGTCGCTGACGGGCTTGCTGAAGGCTAATCCCTGGGGAATGGCTTACGTCTGTCCGCGAGGCATCGGTCCAACGGCGTGGAACCAGAGCGAGCGGAAACAAACTCACAACCGGCGTCGCTTCATGCTGCTCGGACAAACGCTCGACGGTATGCGGGTTTGGGATGTGCGGCGTGCCTTGCGGGCTCTACAAAACACACCGGGCTACGAAAAAGTCTCAGTCTGGTGCCAGGCCGAGCGAGAGATGTCCGGCATCGCTCTCTACGCAACGCTGTTCGAACGCAACACGGTCAAGCGGCTGGACCTGTATGACCTGCCTGCGTCTCACCGGAACGGGCCGACCTTCCTGAACATCCTCCGCCAGGGAGACATTCCCCTGACGGCTGCATACGCCGCGCAACGGACGAAGGTCGTCATTTACGACAACGATGCCGAGAAGTGGGCGTACCCGGCTGCGATCGTCGCTCGCCATTCAGCATTGAAAGGCGGGTTGGAGATCAGGGATCGACGATAGTGTCTTCCGGATCGGCAAAGATCATGTCTCCTCCGAGAGACGTCGTCACGATGTCCTGACCGCTGGTCGTGTCTCCACCGCTGGCGACATCAATGATGTCAAAGCCGTCACCGCCGTTGACGGTGTCGATTCCCAACCCACCGACGATAATGTCGTCACCAGCACCGCCATCGATGGAGTCGCCATTGTTCGTGTTCAGAGCGGCGAGATTGGTGACAGCAGCAGTGACATCCGCGTTGGATTCACCGATCAACCGGTCATTGCCGCCGTCGCCTGAGATCGTATCGGCGCCCAGTCCGCCGTTGATCAGGTCGTCGTCGTCTCCGCCGGAGATTACGTCATTCTGAGCAGTGCCAGTGATCGAATCGTTGCCTCCAGCACCGTTCAGCGTCGTCGTTCCTGAGAACGCGCTGGCGTTGATTGTGTTAGCACTCGCGCCACCGGTAAGGACGCCGCCCTCGATGCTGGTCAGCGTGTCGTTGCCGGCCACCGCGCTGGTTAAAGAACCGTCCAGTAAGACAAAGTCAGTGTCGGCAGTTTCTGATACTCGATCGTCACCTTCGCCGCCGTCGAGCGTGTCGTTACCCAGTCCGCCAGTTAAGACGTCAGCGCCTGCACCGGCTAAAGTGTCGGGACTGGCCACGTCCCCAATCAGAAGATCGTCGCCGCCTTCCCCATCAAGGGTGTCAGAACCCTCGTCTCCGAAGAGCATGTCCTGACCTTCTCCACCGTTGATGACGTCGTTGTCCTCGCCACCTCGAAGGTCGTCGTTGCCCGTCCCGCCGGTGATTGAGTCCAGACCTGCCCCACCTGTGATTGTCGCTCCTGCATCGCCGCCCGTCAGTGTGTCATTACCCGTGCCGCCTTCCAGTGTCGCAGGACCATCGAAGTCGCTTACGTCGATAATGTTGGCACTACCCCCACCAATCAGTCGAGCCCGTTGTATATCGATCAGTATGTCAGACCCGGTGACTGACCCTTCGAGTGTGGCCCTCACCCGACCGTCAGGGTCCGGAAAAGGAGCAATACTGTCGAGGTCGAAGTTGCCATCTGCAATCTCGAATAGAGTTGAAAAACGGTCGAGAACTCCATCGGGCGGGTTGGCCCCGCCATCAAGAGTGTCGTCGTCTGCTCCGCCGGAAAGAACATCGCCGCTGGTCCCCTGCCCGAAGAGCATGTCCGCTCCCCCAGCACCGAAGAGCGAATCCGCGCCGGCAGCCCCTCGCAGGGTATCGTCGCCGTCGCCACCAAACAGAGAGTCCGGATCGGCGTCGCCCATCAGCGTGTCATTGCCGTCGCCACCGTAGAGGGTGTCCGATCCGAGCGCTCCGTAGATGAGGTCCGCTCCGTCGACACCGGCAGAAACATTGCTGACCGTCACGCCGTTCACGACGACCAACTGTCCGTTTCCGCTTGCCGCCGTGTCAGTCAACGGAACATTCGTCAGAGCGCCGTTCCCGGTTTCGTTAACCAGGTTGACGACCGTGATGCCGGCAATCAAATCCGGAACGGTCATATCCACAATTCGACCGAAGACGACGTGGGGGACAACATCCAGGTTGTTCGGACCAGAGCCGTCGTTGTCAACAAGATTCACGAACCACTGGCTTGTGAATGTGTTGATGTCAGTCCCCTGAGCCGTACTGATCGTGCCTCGCAGATTCGAGCGATCGCCGACCGCATTTGTCTCGTTGAGAATCGGAGGGTCGGTGGGCACTGCATCGATGACCGTCGTTCCTTGAACGAAGGTTTCCTGTGAGGCCGTAAATCCGCCGCCCTGAATCACAAAGCCGGGAATTGATCGGTGAATGAACGAATCGACGTAGTCGCCGTCGTTGACGTAGTTCAGGAAGCTGGCCACCGTGTTCGGGGCAAGATCTGGGAACAGTTCGATTGGGATGTCGCCAAAGTTCGTCTGGAAGGTCACGACCGGGTTAGCGAGTCCGCCAAAGATCGTGTCCCCGGCGCCCGAGCCAGACATGGAGTCTTCGCCACGCAAGGTGTCAGCTCCCAGGCCGCCGCTGATAGAGTCACTCAGGTTTGAGCCGGTAATCGTGTCGTCACCGTCGCCGCCGTTGATCGTCAAGCCGATCGGTGAGGCTGACGCGTCGACCACGTCGTTGCCGTCCAGCAGGCTCAACTCGATCGTTTCCACCGTGCCAACGTCGAGTGAGAATGCTCCCAGCGTCGCTCCAGCCGAACGATTAACGTCAACGCGACCCCCGCCACCGTCTGTGACCGTGACCATGTCACCTTCTGCAGCGACGTCGCCGAAATTCACTGTTTGAACGTCGGTGCCATCACCGCCGTCGATCATGTCGCTGCCGTCGCCGTTGTTCCACGTGAATTGATCGTTGCCCGTACTCCCGTCAAGAGTGTCGTCCCCACCGTCGCCAGTAATAGTGTCGTCGCCGTCGCTTCCGAAGAGTGAGTCTGCTCCGCCGGCTCCAAAGATCACGTCGTTTCCATCGATGTCGGTAGACGTGCTCGACGGTACGATGCTGACAGTGACGCCGCTCACGACGACGAAATTGCCATTCAGGCTCGCTGGAGTGTCGGAAAGAGGAACGGCACTGAGCGCCCCGTTTGCGGTCTCGGCCCGGATGTCAAATATCCCCAAGGTGGCGATTAAATCCGGAACCGTCATATCCAGCACGTTGCCAAACACAACATGCGGCACATTATCCAAATTGTTGAAGGCACTCGTGGCATCATTGTCGCCAAGATTTACGAACCACTGGCTCGTGAATGTGTTGATGTCGAGGCTCTGTTGAGCGGTGCTGATCGTTCCTCGCAGGTTCGAGCGGTTACCGACGCCGTTACCTTCATTAAGGATCGGCGGGTCGGTCGGAACGGGCGTCACGACTGTCGTGGCCTGATTGAAGGTCGTCTCCGAGGTTATGAATCCCCCGCCCTGGATGATGAAACCAGGAACAGATCGGTGGATGAACGAGTCGATGTAGTCATCGTCGTTCACGTAGTCGAGAAAGCTCGCGACTGTGTTGGGAGCCTGATCAGCGAACAGCTCGATCGGGATATCGCCGAAGTTTGTCTGAAACGTCACGACTGGATTGGCGACTCCACCGACGATCGTGTCGTCTCCGCCGGTGCCCGAAGCGGAATCGTCGCCTCGAATCGTGTCGGCCCCTAAGCCGCCACTGATCGCGTCGGCTCCGTCCAGCCCGGCGAGAGTGTCGTTTCCTGCATCGCCATTGATGAAGTCGTCAAACGCCGACCCCGTAATACTGTCTGCGCCGTCTCCGCCGTTAATGGTCAGTCCAACCGGAGAGGCCGAAGCGTCAACGACGTCGACTCCATCGAGCAGGTTCAGTTCGATGGCCTCGACCGTGCCCAGATCAAGTGAGAATGCTCCCAACAGAGTCCCGGCTGCCCGCGTGACAGTCACTCGTCCGGCACCACCGTCCGTGACGGTGACCATGTCGCCTTCTCCGGCGTCGTCACCAAAGTTGGTCACCAGAACGTCGCGGCCAGCCTCACCGTCATAGGCGATTCCACTGCTGAGCGTGGGGCTGCCGTTGGCAAAGTCTACGGTGAGCGTGTCATCGTCGCCGCCAAGCAGGAAGTTCGCGGCGGTTAGAGACGCCAGCGGCACAGCGACCGTGTTGGCGTCAACAAATGTTGTGCCAGCGCCGGCTGTCAGTGGATTCGCTGAGTCATTGATAATCAGATTGCCACCGGAAACCGACATCGTCACGTTGTTTGCTTCGGAACCGCTGTCTATGACGTTGAGCGATGTTCCGGCAACGGATGCCGCCGCTAATAAAATGCGGCTTTCCAGATTTTCACCTGAGACCGTCGCGGATGCCACAGGTCGTCGTTGCTTACCGGACGAACGACGACTGCGTGATCGCGCGGGAACCTTCTTCTTAAATGCTGCCAGCCAGTGACCGAAGCTCATTGCAATCCCTCGCAACAGTTATGCCAAGGCTGGTACGACGAAGTCGTGGCCTCGGAGTTTTCGTCCGTGAATCTGCCGTTCAACCGTGATGACGCTTGTCAGTTCGTCCCGAACCGGTGTGACACGTGCAGGCGAAATTCGCCTTCGAAGTCGTCATCTTTGCCGCCGGGAATCGTGGTTGCGTAGCCGGCGGAGATCGTTGTGTTGTGCTGAAATTCGAACACCATCCCGAAGGTCGTGTTCAACAGTTCGAAGTCGTCCTCTCGTCCGAGCGATCCGAGTGGCGAGAAGTTGACCGAATCAGAATTCGTCAGAGAACGACTCAAATGAAGTTCTACAAGTGGCATGATGGCAGTCAGTGTTGACGTCGATTCCGCTGGTTCCTGAACGAGCCAGTAGCCGGCGCTCACGTCCAGGTACATCATCGTCGCGGCGTTGAGGCTGCCGACCTGCGACATCGTTCCCGAGCCGAACGGGCTTGAGTTGGCGAAAACGGGCATTCCGTTGGCATCGACGTCGATCTGGAAGAACCCCTGCAGAAACAGGCCGCCGTCGGCGACGTATGACGCACCGAGGAACGGCATGACATGGACGGCTTCGTTTTCGATGCGGATGAATTCCCGAGTCGAGGCTCCGTCAGTGATGCTGTACGAGAGGTCTTCGGCTGTTGGTAGTACTAGTTGAAGACCACCGCTCAACAACCAGTTGTCGCCTTGAGAAAAGATGCTTTTCAGCGCGACGGAGATGTCACCAAACTGCCCAGTACTGGTACCGGTCGATCCGTTGACGTTGACATCGTTGTCGAGCGTTGCCGCAAACGGGAAACGAGCTTCGACAGACATCAGGCCGCTCATGAACGTCTTCTCAAAGCCCGGCACGAACTGGTTGACACTCGCGGTATTTGCCAGCGGGACGGATTCGAAATAGTTGTAGTTGAAGAAAAATCGATCGCGTGGAATCGGGCTTCCGCCGGATGCCATCTTCAGCAGGCCAACGTTGCCAAGAGAAGGTGTTGTGGTCGTTCCGGCAGTGGCGAAAAGTGTCGCGCTGGCGGGAGTGGCGGTGAACGGTGTCCCGCTCACCGGGTCGGTGACCGTCGCCGGTGCTGTGCCGCTAAGAATGTCGACGGAACTGGTGACGGTCTGAGCTCCGGATGTACCGTCGATTGAAACTCGTTCGAGACCAAAGAAACCGGTGAGACCTGCTGCGTTCGTTGTTTCGGTGAGAAGTCCGCCACCGACAGCGCGGAAGAAGATGAATTCGCTCCCGAGAGCGGCGTTGCCGGGGACTAGTAGCTGACTGCTTCCGTCGACGTAAACAAAGCGGTTGTTGGCGGCGTCGAGCACGACCGGAGCAGTTCCCGCTCCCAGGCCAACTCCGACTCCTGACGCCGATGCCGGAGCAGCGGCTTGAGGTCGAAATGCCGCGTTCTGTTGCCCGGTTGCCTGGAAGAAATCCCCCAGCAGATTCGGCAATCGATCAAGCGGAGCCCCGTAGGCCACTCCGGACATTGACGAATCGTCTGCGAATTCCAGAAGGTCCTGACCACGTGCTTCGAGTGACAGGCCGACTGTCACACACGCGCTGAGGATCAGGCACTGAAGACTGGTTCGAGTTGTCGGCCGTGCGTTCAACATCGCAGGTCGCCTTGTTTCCGAACTTCGAGTTTTCTCGGATGCTGCATAACCGGACCGGTTGTAGCGGTCGCGCTACATGTCCTGATCAGTCAAATCGGCAAAGATGGGGCCTCTACCGCAGCGAATTCGGCCACTCTGGGCCGGAAAATCGGCAAAATCCGAAAAACCTACTGAAACTACCCATTTTCACAGATGTGTATTTGGCGTTTAGATTCAGCCAGAAACGGACCGTTCAGGCTCAGCCCACTAGATGTCGATCCGTGAATCAGGGCTGGATGCGAGGTGGGTATGTCGGTGTTTTGTTCATTCAGCCCAGTGTGA
>JBLFXD010000157.1:0-10451 GCA_047611045.1 Planctomycetaceae bacterium
ATCGGACAGATTCACACCTCTGTGTCGGGTCTGACAAGCGGAGCGCCGGCATACCATTTGAAGATGCCGCCCGGTGAAGGTATGCCGGCGCTCCGCTTGTCAAACCCTACGTCATGTGTCGACTTCATCATTTCTCAATGAATCATTACGCAAGGATGTCGTGCACCACTTCGCCGTAAACGTCCGTCAAACGGAAGTCTCGCCCGGCGTACTTATACGTCAGTTTTTTGTGGTCGATCCCGAGCAGGTGCAGCATCGTGGAATGCAGGTCGTGCATGTGGACTCGGTTTTCGACCGCGTAGTAACCGTAGTCGTCCGTGTTGCCATAGGCCATGCCCGGCTTCACTCCGCCCCCGGCCAGCCATGTGGTAAAGCCTTGAGGATTGTGGTCTCGACCGTTCGTTCCCTGGGCGATGGGTGTACGACCAAACTCGCCACCCCAGACGACCAGCGTGTCTTCCAGCATTCCGCGCGCCTTCAGATCAGCCAGCAACGCCGCGACCGGCTGATCGGTCAGCAGGGCGTTCTTCTGATGACCAGACTTGAGGTTGCCATGCTGGTCCCACTTGTTGCCTGTCGAAACTTCGATGTATCTCACACCGGCTTCGGCCAGACGTCGAGCCAGCAGACATTGCCGACCGAAGTTGTCGGTCTCTTTCTGGCCGAGGCCGTAAGCATCTTTAACGTGCTTTGGTTCGCGAGCGATGTCGAGCACGTCCGGTGCGGCATTCTGCATGCGGTAGGCAAGATCGACCGACTGAATCGCTCCCTGCACCTGCTCGTCTTTGCGGAGTCGTTTCAGATGGTCACGATTCATTTCCTGCAGCAGCGCGATTTGTCGCTGCTGCTCGTCGGACGACAATCTCGGATTGCCCAGGTGGTCGATCTTTGCGTCACCAAGCGTTCCGGAATGCCCGACCGTCGTCGCTTGATGGATCGCTGGCAGAAAAGCGCATCCGTAATTACGAGGTCCGCCGTGTCCGCTGGCCGGGCTGATCGAAACAAACGACGGAAGGTCCGGGTTGTCTGTCCCGAGCCCGTACGAAACCCACGCCCCAACCGACGGACGCACCAGGTTATCGCTCCCGGTGTGCAGCATAGAAACGGCCTGTCCGTGCGACTGGCCTCGGCTGTGCATCGACCGAATGATGCACAGATCGTCGACATGCCGGGCGGTGTGAGGCAGCAGTTCCGAAACCCACTGACCGCACTCCCCATGCCGGGCAAACTTCCAAGGAGACTTCAGCAGCTTGGGTGTGGCATCGATCCTTGCCGCTTTTTCGAATGGAAGATCTTTCCCGTCGTCACGATCGAGCAACGGTTTATGGTCGAACGTGTCCACCTGGCTCGGACCGCCGTGCATAAACAGGAAGATCACGCGACGAGCTTTCGGCTCGTGATGCGGAGTCTGCGGCGCCAGCGAGTTCTGCCCGGCATCGGCAATCGCATCGGTCAGACCGTTCAAGGCCAAGCCGCCCAGGCCGAGGGCAGAAAGGTTCAAAGCGTCGCGGCGGGAGAAACGAGTAGTCATGGTGGGACCACAGAGGGCGAGTTGAGGTGGGCGTCAGTAGGGTGGACACCGCGCACCAGAATTTTCAGCATTTTGGTATTGGTGGGCAGTGCCCACCCTACGACATGCGCGAATCATTCCAGCATACGGAATTCGGCCGAGGCGAACAAAGTGTGAATCAGCTGCCCGAGCGCCGACATCACATTCGGTCCATCCTTTGAGTTATCGGCAGCCGCGTCGTCCGATCGTGTCGCTGCTTCAAGAAAGGCGGCAGCTCGATCAACTTCGGTGCTGGTCGGGTGGCGCGACAGAACCAGCTCATATGTCCGCTCAATAATCGTTTGCGCCTCAGGCGAATTCTCGTCGTCCTTCTTAGTGACTGACGAGCGAACCCGGTCAGCGGCGGTCTCGGCCTGCTCCATGACGAATGGACTGTTCAGAAGGAGCAATGCCTGAGCTGGCACGTTGGTGACGGGTCGCCGACCAACCACAAGGTCCGGATCCGCAAAGTCGAACAAGGCCAGCATCGGCGGAAGCTGGGATCGGATGATCGGCAGATAGACGCTGCGATGCAGAGTTTCTTTCTGTTCGATTTGCTTCTCGTTCGCGACGTTCTGAGTGACAAGCGTCCCGAGCCCTTTGACCGGAGAGCCATCCGGAGTCAGATCGATGGTGCCACTGACGGAAAGGATCGAATCGCGAATCGACTCGGCCGGGATGCGTCGTCGGTGAGCTCGCCACAGCAATTGGTTTCGCGGATCGGCGTTCCACGATGCGTCGTCATGCTGACTGCTCAGCTGATAAGTTCGGCTGAGCACAATTTGTCGGACCATTTTCTTTGTCGACCAGTCGTCTCGCATGAAGTCAGCGGCCAGCCGATCGAGCAGTTCCGGATGAGTGGGTGCATCGCCAAGTCTTCCAAAGTTGTCGACGCTGGCGACGATGCCCTGCCCCATGAGGTGATGCCAGATTCGGTTGACGAAGACTCGCGCGGTCAGTGGATGTTGCGGACTGCCAATCCACTCGGCCAACTCGCGCCGCCCGCTTTGTTTCTCTTCAATCTTCGGAGCTGGTCCCGAGTAAGCGACCTGCAGAAATCCTCGCGGAGCTTTCGGGCCGAGGTTGCGATGCTCGCCGCGAATGTTGATTTCACAGTCGTCGACTTTGTCCGCGTCAGCGACGGCGATGGCGGCGGGCAGCGGTGTCGGAGCGTTTTCGTCGAGCGTTTTCAGTTCTGCTTCAAGGCGTTTCTGCTCTTCGGTGGCGGCTTTCAGTTTGTTCCGGGCATCCTTCAGTTCCTCATCGTCTTCCGCGACCTCGTTGACGACGGGCTGACCCTTTGCGTCAAGTTCGACCAGCCGCACGGCGTCGAGCGTTACGTACCCGACTGTCCCGCGTGTCGAGACCGTGATGACCGCAGGCAGCTCAGTTGTGAATGGGAAGTGTCCGACCGACGAGAACGAACCATCAATCGTCGGTTTGGTTTCCATGTTGAGGGAAACTTCGACTTCAGCCTCGGCATGTTTCACGCTGATCGGGACGTTGGTCGCTCGCCCAACAGCTGCTGAGTACGCCACTTGGACATCGTATGTTGCCGTCTTAGGGAGTTTGACGGTGAACTCGGCCCACTTCTCGCCCTTTTCTGACTTGGCGTCATGAATATAGCCCACGCCGATAAACGGTTTAGAGTACGTCGACTTCGTCCAGTTGCCGGTCAGCTTTGCCGTGGAATCATCGACGAGCAGTGAGTTCGTGTTCTTGCCAAGCAGCTCGATCGTCTTCTTGAGTGACGTCACGTCCGCCTTTGACTTCTTGATCGAACCCTGCAGCTCCTTCTTCGTAACCTCATAATTCGTCACCGTCGCAATGTGTTGCTCTTCAGCCGGAAGCTTCCGCCGCGGCCATGTTGAAACGTACTGCTGGCTTTCTCCCTGCAGCGTGCGAGTGCTCTTCAGAATTCCGGCCAGTGCGTAATAATCCTTCGTTGGAATCGGGTCGAATTTGTGATCGTGGCAGCGGGCGCATCCCAGCGTGACCGCCATGAATGCTTGACCGATCGTGTTGAGCTGCTCATCGACGACGTCCATTGTCAGCTTCTCTTTGTCTCGTTCGCTGAGCATCTTCGTGCCGAGCATCAGGAAGCCCGTCGCGATGATCCCTTCGGTTAGTTGCTCGTCATTTTCGTGAGCCAGCAGGTCCCCGGCGATCTGTTCCCGCACAAACTGATCGAATGGCTTGTCCTGGTTGAACGAGTCGATGACGAAGTCGCGATACTTCCACGCGTTGTGAAAAGTGGCGTTGAAGTCGGCCCCGTTTGAATCGGCATACCGAGCGACGTCGAGCCAGTGCCGGCCCCAATGGACTCCAAACTGCGGAGACTCAAGCAGCCGATCAACGACCTTCGTCAAGGCTTCGATTGAATCGTCTTGCAGAAATGCGGTCACTTCTTCGGGAGACGGCGGCAGGCCAATCAGGTCGAAGTAAACTCGGCGAATCAGCGTTCGTTGGTCGGCGTCCGCGGCTGGCTTCAGGTTCGCTGCTTCGAGCTTCTGCAGCACGAAAGCGTCGATGTCAGACTTCGACCACGATGCGTCCGAAACTTCCGGACGCTGATGATTAACGATCGGCCGGAACGCCCAGAATTGCCGACCCGCTTCGAGGTCAATCGTCCGCTGTGGTTTGATGACTCCCGGTGCCGGGTTGTCAGTCCGAGGATCCGGAGAACCCATCTCAACCCAGCGTTCGAAGTCCTTAACGACGTTGGCAGGAAGACGACCATCGGGCGGCATCTCGACGCCTTCGTACCGCAACGCTTCGATCAGCGGACTCTTGTTCGGCTTGCCGACGACGATCGCCGGGCCGGAATCACCACCCTGCAACAACCCCGCCGCCGAATCGACGAGCAGACTGCCTTTGACTTCTTCAGACTTCGCCGAGTGACATTCGTAGCAATGTTTGATCAGGACCGGTCGGATGCGGGATTCGAAGAATTCCAGCTTCGCGGGATCGATCGTTTTTTGATCGTCCGCAGCGTGCAGACCAGTGCCCTGCGCCATGACGACGACCACGAACGCAGCGAGCAACAGAACCGAACGGGCGACACGCCGACAATGGCCAGATACGCGGGCGGAAGATCGGTTGCGGCCAGGTGTTCCGCCAGCACGTCGCTGACCACAAGATACGCCGAAGGCGTTACACCCAATAGCCTGGGGTCGCTGCGGAGCAGCGCACCTCAGGTTGTGGGCGTCATTTTTGTTGTACCCTGAAAGGGTTCCACAACTCTTCATGGGATCTGTGCAACCCTTTCAGGGTAGTTGTAAATGGGGTACTGGTTTCCTGGGGTGGCGCCACTGCGCGGCTGACCCCAGGCTAATGTGTGTAACGCCTTCGGCGTATCGATGTCACTGTCTCTCAAAAATGGATTCGTTAACGTCTGGTTCTTCTCAGAATCAACGAAAAACACTCGCTCCCGCAAAGTGTGCGAGAGCGAGTGTTCTGTCACAACGCATCTTTGATTACACGCGAGGAATGTCGAATCCTTCGCGACGTTCCCGAGCGATGAACGATGCTGCCTGATCGTCGCCGATGATCTGCTCGGTCTTCGGATCCCACTTGATCTTTCGACCGAGACGTCCGGCGATGGCGCTCAGGTGGCAGGCACTCATGGCCTGAACGTGAGAGAACACGTCGGAGACCGTCAGGCCACCTTCGGCGATACATCGGTAGAAGTTGTTCTTGTGACCTTCTGCCGGCTTCCCTTTGTAAAGCTTGACGAGGTCTTCTTCACCGAACTGATCCTTGTCCCAGTTCTCGTCGATCGGCTTGCCGACGATCTTGCCACGGTTCACAAAGATGCGGCCCTTCGTTCCTTCGAACGTGATGCCGTTATCGCCTCGGCTGGTCACGTCCATGACGACGCCATCGTCGAACGTGTTGATGACTGAGAAATCGTGCGACGTGTTGTAGCTGTCGTCGACGACGGCGTGTCCGTCTTTGTACTCGACAGGATGCTTGACGTCGGTGCCGTCGATTTCGACCGGACCCTGGCCTTCGCCATTCTGGCCAAGAGCCCACATGGCAATGTCGACGTGATGAGCACCCCAGTCGGTAAACTTGCCGCCGGAGTATTCGTACCACCAGCGGAACTGGTAGTGGCACCGCTTTTCGCGGTACTCGACAGGTTCCACCTGCCCCTGCCACATGTTCCAGTCGAGGTTTTCCGGAACTTCAGCAACCGGAAATGGTCCACCCTTCGGACTGCCGTTAATGCCGACGGTCACTCTCGTGATGTCGCCGAGAAGACCTTTCTGAACCATGTTGACCGCGCGGAGGAACTTGTCCTTCGTGCTGCGTTGCTGAGTTCCGACCAGGAAAGCCTGATCGGGGTATTTCTTGCAGGCGTTGCGGATTAGTTTGTTTTCTTCGAGCGTCAGAGTGAGTGGCTTCTGACAGAAAACGTGCTTGCCGGCCTGCAGAGCTTCGATGGCAATCTTCACGTGCCAGTGATCGGGAGTCACGACGCTGACGACGTCGATGTCGTCTCGTTCCAGAACCTTGCGGTAGTCGCCGTAGGCATCGGCTTTGCCCTTGCCGATCCGCTCATGATTCTTTGCCCGATCCGCATGTTTCGAATCGACGTCGCAGACGGCGAGGACATCACCGAAGTTCGCATGTCCTTGAGCGTCGCCCGTTCCCATGCTGCCAACACCGATGCAGCCAATGCGCGGCCGCGAGTTGGCTTCGTTGTTCGCAAACGCGGGAGTGCTCCACGCAAAGTACGGAACGGAAGTGGCCGCCGCAGCGAAGGCGGACGTCTTCAGAAAGTCGCGTCGGTTAGCTGATGGCTTCTTCATCTTGCGTTTCTATCCTGAGAATGAAAGTTGAGGCAGGTACACGGCGACGTTGTTTGCAACCGCCGCCAGCGGGTCAGAAAACGAGCTGCGGATTGTACCCTGACTCAGGCTGAAGCTTCCAGGCGATCGCTGGTTCAGGGATTCGGTCAGCGATTTCTGGTAGGTCAGGCTCTGCCTGACGAAGTTCTAATCAGGGGAGCCGGTTGATCGGTTCCGGACTCCGTCAGGCAAAGTCTGACCTACTGTCGAACCGGTAAATCGCCTTGGATTCGGTCGAGATCGACCTGTCGTAGATTCGGGTCGAGCTGCATTTGCCAGGTGGCCACGGGGATCGACGGGTTCACCTCGATGTCGCCGATGGTCATCGTCATGCGCGAGCCGGCTTCGGGGCAATTCAACACGATGGTGCGAGGCAGCATGACTCCGGCTGATGGCTGGAAGTTGCTCATCGCCGCGCTGGTGATAAGTTTGCCGTCGGCTCCGTAGAGGCTGTGCTCGACGATTTGTCCCAGAGCCAGATCCACCAGCATGACGCGATCGACCTTCTGTCCCTGCACGTAGTCTACCGAAACCAGTTTCGCCTGGTCGGGAGTTTCCGGATCGCGCAGGACCTGAACGGTTGACGGATCGATCGGGATGACACCCAGAGCTTCCATCAGCCATGACGGCGGAAACGGAATCGGCACGGCCTGCTGCCGGTCGAGGCTGTCGTGAGAACCGGTCAGGACGATGTCCGGCTCGTTGGCTCTCATCCAGAACCAGAAGCGGTCGCTGTTCGATCCAAAGTCGACTTCAGTGCCCCGAATCGATCGCGCCGAGAAGCGAAGATTCTTCGGGCTTTCGACGCTGACATTCGCCGAAAGACTGGGAGCGATCACTCCCGTGCCGCTGGCTTTGATGCGGACGTCAGTCGATCGCCAGGCGACAACCTGAGAACGCTGTTTGTTGAGATGTTCGATGATGTCGTCGGAAGTGGCGTCCGCCATCAGCGCTCGCGGCGGCGGTGATGTCGTCTTGCGCACGATCCATTCTTTGAAAGCACAACCAGGCAACGCAGTGAGAAAGCAAATAACCGCGACGGCAGACAAGAGTCGACTTTGCGCGTCTTCGCGTCTCGATGACTTTGCGTGGGAGTCTGCATGACCGAATTCGGTGGCGATATTGCTGCGAGGTGTCATGTCAGCCCTTCCCTGGCCCAGTCTTCGGTCAAGCATCCGTTTGATCGTTCCTGTCGTTCGTTTCGTCGCTCGCTAAATCAGCTCGGCTTCAAGCTGCGCGTTCAGCGCCGCCTGAAGATTCGCAATCTCTGTGTCGTCAAGTTCCTGATCGGCTACTTCGTACGGCCCTTCACTCTTGCTGCCGATCACCTGCAGAAACTCGTTTCCATCTTCATCTGTTCGTTGTCCGTCGAACCTCAACCGCCGCTTCTGGAGTAACAACAGAGCCAACACGTAGTGCATCTGGTCATGCGCTGGATTCGGGTCTTCGCTGAGCTGCTCGAAGTACCTCATCAACGCTTCCGTATCGATGACCTTCGGTTTGGGAGTGTCGTCCGGCACAATCGCCAGCCACTCTCCGACGCTGTCTTCCGGCGGTCCCTTCCATCCTTCTTCCGAATAGTCGAGCCGCAGCAACTCGCCATCTCGATCAACCAGCACGCTGTGACAAGTCGTGCCCGCTTTGAGCAGCTCGCCCGTTCCAGCACACGTCTTGCCAATTGTTTTGAGCTGGTAATCCACGAACCGCTTGCCGACGTAGGGTGGGCATCGCCCACCGCATGAGAAACCGTTGGTGGGCAGTGCCCACCCTACAACTAAGGTGCGAGGCACCAGCGCCGAATCGTATCTCAACCGTAAAATCTGCCACAAGACGGACTTGAGTCGCTCGACTGGGCGTTTGCGGCGACCGGATCCGCTATTCGGAAGCGGTCGGCGATTGGTCGGGAACCTGTCGAAAAGTGGTCCGAATCAGGCGAAAACCGACGGAACGGTACAGCTCGACGGCCGGGCCGTTCTCGGCGGTGGCTTCGAGAAAGACGCGACGCAGGCCGGCAGCCCGAAAGCCGATCAGCGACTGCAGGACCAAGGCCCGCCCGAGTCCCTGCCCTCGGTGATCCGGGCAAACGCCGACGTTCTGCACGGAACCAGCATCGCGGCCATTGGCCAGTCCCTGAATCGTTCCGCAGTCGACCGGTTCAGAATTGGATTCGTCGCCGTTTCGAGAGATCAGCCACGTGGCCTGAGGGAGGAATGTCCGCTGGCTGGCGATTTCCAGCATCAGGCGACGGCAACCCTCCAGCGTCGATAGCGATGGAAACACCTGAGAATCCAGCTCACCTCGGAAGCAGCCGAATTTGGTGACAGCATGGCGGTCGAGGTCTTCGGGTTTCCAGCAGACGAAGCGGTAGCCGACCGGCAGCTCCGGATCGGGAACCTTGTGCTCAGAAAAATTGAATTCCATTCGGAATCGACGGAAATACCGCATGACCACTCACGACTTGAAGTGCGACCTCTTAAGCGGAACCGATCGCTCGGGTGGCTTCACTATACAGAACCACGGAAAGCACGGAATCCACGGAAGGAATTTCCGGGCAGAGTGAGACGCCTGCAAGAATGCTTCTGGCCGCGACGGTAGCTCTCCGTAGGGCCGGTTCCTAACGGCCGAATTCAATCGTCGCTTTGGCGCAATCGGCCGGTGGGAACCGGCCCTACTTTTTTCGTCGCCGAGTTCGTTCGATGCGAATGCGACAGCCGATCGGGACCGTCTCGCGAACTTCAGGCAAATTGCCGGCCAGCGCCGCAGCGACGGCTTCGTCAACGTAGCGACGTTTGACTTTGTCGGCGTTCGGGCTGTCGTCCATCGCTCCCATGTAGACGACCTTACGATCTTTGCTCAGGACAAAGAATTCCGGAGTGAACCCGGCTCCGAAGTCTTTGGCGATCTGCTGCGTTTCGTCGAACAGGTACGGGAATTTGAAACCCTTCGCCTCGGCCTTCTCTTTCATCTTTGGAGGCAGGTCTTCGTCGACCTTGTTCACGTTCACGGCGACAAGCGCAACTCTGTTGTCCTTCCCCGAGTGCTTTTTCGCGAACGCAATCAGTCGATTCTCGTAGTCGACGGCGTACGGACAGCTGTTGCAGATAAACGTCAGGACGACCACGTCCTTCTTCTTGAGATCACTCAACGACAGCTTCTTTCCGTCGATGCCCGGCAGATTTTTCCACTCCGGGGCCTTGTCGCCAATACTGAGTACAGGGTTGTACTCGCCTGAGACGGCAAGTCGTGACCAGCTCGTCGCCAAAGCGACAGCGACGGCCAATAGGACCATGTTCGATTTCGTTCGCACTGGAAGTGTCATAACTAAAGTTCCCGACGGCAGCCTTAAATACAGATTTCGATTTCAAGAAACCGGTAAGGACTCGACTTTCTTAACTTCGCGAGTTTCTGGAGCGTGTCCCACCGAGTGATGTGGTGAGGGCTTTCGAGTTTCGGTTGCTCTTCCGGCAGCGCATCCAGCAACGATGTTTGAATCAGCATGGCTCGAACTTTGCGAGTCATCAACTCGCCAGCACACTCAGATGTCAGGCAGATCTGATATCGCTTGACGGTGACCGGCAAACCCATATCGCGACGAAGCTGCCCTTCCGAAAACTGTTCCGCCACTTCGTTCAGCGCCGAATTCAGGTAGTACCAGTATTCGGCTTCAGGTAGCGGCAACGTCGGGTCCTGCTCAGACGTCTTGCCCGATGCTTCACGAATGGCGGCCACGGCGACGTCGTTCAGAAAAACGTCTTTGCAGCTTTTCTCCAGAACGGTCCGAATCAGAAGCGTCCCGTCGTCAATCGAGTTGAGCGAAACGTTGAGCCGGTCGAGAAACTCCTTCTTTTTCCAGCTCGTCTGAGCACGCCGCTGCCCGAAAAACCAGCCGACCGCCATAATGAACAGGCCGGTGAGAAACTTGATCCAGTTGTCCTGGAGCCAGTCTGCGAGTGCTTCGAGGATTTGATCCATTCGTTACTTTCCGAAGAGTTTCAGCCATCGCGGCAACGATTGACGAACGATGTTCAGACAAAGTAGCCGCGATTAGA
>JBLFXD010000158.1:0-10425 GCA_047611045.1 Planctomycetaceae bacterium
AGCAACGCCACGAAGAACGAAGAGCCTCGATCCTGGTTCCTGGCCAGGCCGGGCGTCTGACTGTGCAATGCTCCAATCGGAAACGCGCCCCACTGGTCGTGGTAGTTGTGCATCGCGACGGCCAGCTGCTTCATGTTGTTAACGCATGATGACCTTCGAGCGGCCTCGCGCGCCTGCTGCACGGCGGGCAGCAACAGTGCAATCAGAACCGCGATGATCGCAATCACGACCAGGAATTCAACAAGAGTGAATCCACGACGATTCCTCAAACGTAACTCTGACATCCTGAATTCTCCCTGCCGGCGCCCTGCGAAACGGTGGGCAGAGTACAACAGAGTTCTCTACAGATCACCCCAGGTTGGCCGATTCAGCACGATTCAGGCGATGTTCAATACTTGCAATAAACAGCTCTTCAATCGTTTGTGACGACCAGGCAGGACGATGTTCGAACCCGAATCCGTCCATTCTGCTATCAAACGCGAAGTGCACAAAGAAATCCGTTGCGACCACTCTCAACGAAATTGCCCCCAACGATTCGCCATCATTTGCCCGATTTTCACCCGTTATTCGTGAAAACGTGGAAGCCTGGTCGAGAATTCAGAGCATGCTGTTTCAAGTCGCGTCGACACTCGTCCAACCGCATTCATTCGGCGTTATAGCGTTGCGTTCGTAAGTAACGAGTGCCATTCTGATTAAGCCACACGCCACCGCCGTTTCAGGGAGCGTCTCCATGAGGCACGCCTGTCCCAATGTCATCACTCTGAATCACTACGTCTCGGGAGCCTTGGATGAGTCCAAAGCGGAAGAGATCGCCGAACATCTGGCCGTTTGCGACCGGTGCCAGCAACGGTCCGACGAAATGGCCAGCGAAACGGACGGCCTGATCGGAGCCGTTCGCCGGGGAGCCGTCGCCGCTTCAAAGAACGACGAACCTCAGCTCGCGAGACTAATCACCGAAGCTTTGAACGTCGGATCGTCACCCAATTCGAATTTCGTCGAAGGCGACTCGCCGGACGATTCGCAACTCCGATCCAAACCAAAGCGGAAAGATCTCGAAACCTTTATCGACGGTCTGCGAAAGAGTGGCCTGATTGACGAAAAGGAACTGCACCGGCTCGTTGTCACGAGCGCGGCCGAAGATCCGGACTCGTTCGCGAAAGAGCTGGTCGAGCAGGATGCCCTGACCGCGTACCAGGCGCGGGCGCTTTCCCGCGGGCGTTGGAAAGGGCTGGTCCTGGGAAACTATGTCATCGTCGAGAAGCTCGGCAAGGGCGGCATGGGGCAGGTTTACAAAGCTCGCCACGACCTGATGGGTCGAACCGTTTGCCTGAAGGTGCTGCGTTCGGTTGGCCGGCGTTCGCCAGAAGTGGTCGAACGATTTCGGCGAGAAATAAAGACTCACTCGGCACTCAGTCATCCGAACTTTGTCGTCGCCCACGATGCCGACGAGGCGGAAGGCATTCAGTTTCTGGTCATGGAGTTTATCGACGGACGCGACCTCTCTCGGCGGGTTAAAGACGAGGGGCCGCCTCTGGTGAAGGAAGCTGTGAAGATCATGCGTCAGACGGCGGCAGCTTTGGAGTACGCCCACGATCAGGGTGTCACGCATCGCGACATCAAGCCGCACAACATCCTGGTTGCCGAATCCGGCGACGACGCTGGTCAGGTCAAAGTTCTGGACATGGGTCTGGCCAGATTCGAGCCGCTGCTCGACAGTCCGACGGAGTCAACCACCCGAGCATCCATGACAGCCAGCGGCGTGATCATGGGCACGGTCGATTACATGTCACCCGAGCAGGCGCTCAACAGTCGGAATGCTGACGCCAGGTCTGACATCTACAGTCTCGGCTGCACGATGTATTTCCTGTTGACCGGTACGACGATGTTCGCCGGTGACACGTTGATGGAAAAGATCATCGCGCATCGTGAGCAGCCGCTGCCAAAGCTGCGAGAACAGGTTCCGGAAGTGCCAGCGGGGCTGGACGCAGTCTTCCAGAAGATGGTCGCGAGGAATCCGGACGATCGCTATCAAACGATGAATCAGTTGGGCGAAGACCTCGACGCATGCATCGCCGGCCGCCGACCTTCGGCACTCGCCGCGCCTTGGTCCGATCTGGTCGACCGAGTCAAAGCAAAGCCGACTCTCGCCTCGATTCCTGCTGCGGCAGTTCTATTGTTGGGGCTTGCAGTTCACGCAGCGGTGACCGAGCCAACAGCTCCAGCGGAAGCGGCCTCCGTGACCATAACTGCAACAGACAACGTCGCGATCACCGCCGAAGAAGTCGCCGGTTCGGCCACTTCAGTCACGGATGCGTTTTTTTCGGGAGACAAACGAGGTTCGAAAGCGAAACCAGAAGACCGCTCAGTGAGTGTCGTCGGACGGCGCAACGATTTGCCAAAGAAGGTACTCGTCGTTCTCGCCGACAAGAGTTACGACCAGAATGAACTGAACGTCACACTCGACCATCTCAAGAAGCATGGATTCGAGCCAACAGTTACATCGACGCGAAAGGGCAAGTTGCACTCACACTACAATCGGTCCGAAATCAACGGGCATGTCTACATCAAGCAGTCGCTGACCGACGCCCGCGCGGAAGATTACTTTTCAATCGTACTGATGACCGGTGACGCGACGTGGAAATTCAGAGGTGGTACTAAAACCGGAGATCAGCTGCAGAAGCTACTTCGAGAAACGATGCGGATGGACGGCCTGATTATTGGCATGGGGCCTGCTCATTCACTTGTGACCGATGAGTCGATCAGCGGAGCGATCAAGTACGAAGACCGCAACGGATTGTGCATCGGATCGCCAAAGCGTGGCTCCGGCACCGTGATGAAGGTCGCCGAGTTAAAGCAAATCCCGAAGATGGCTGGGCAGTTGAGCCAACTATTCGGAGAAGTAAGAAAGAAACTCGGCAGAAAGTGACGATCACTCTGCCGCGATGTTCCATTCGGCGTGAAACTGCTTGAGAAACTCTTCCAGTACCTGGTGGCGCTGCGCGGCCAGCTTCAGGCCGGTTTCGGTATTCATTCGGTCTTTGAGCAGCAGCAGCTTCTCGTAGAAGTGGTTGATCGACGGGCCTGACTTCTTCTTGTAGTCGTCAAACGACGCGTGCAGCTCTGGAGAATCTTCTGGATCGTGCATCAACCGGCCCTTCGCACCGCCGAACGCGAAACACCGAGCAATACCAATCGCACCGATCGCTTCCAGCCGGTCAGCATCCTGGACAATCTTTCCTTCGAGCGTCGCCATCGGAGTCTCGACACCGGCACCTTTGAACGAAACCGTCGCCACGATGTCGCAGACATGGTCGACCACCGTCTCGTCGATCGACTGCTCCGACAACCACGCTCGCGCCGCCTTCGGTCCGGCTGTGTCGTCGCCGTCGTGAAACTTCCAGTCGGCGATGTCGTGCAGCAGCGCGGCGAGTTCCGTCACAAACCGATCCGCGCTTTCGTTTCGCGAGATGAACAGCGAATTCTGCCAGACTCGCCAGACGTGCCACCAGTCGTGCCCGGACGAATCGCCTTCCATCTGGCTGCGCACGTGAGCGGCTGTCTTATCAACAATCTTCTGCTGAGCATCGGTAAGTTCTGCCATCAACGAATCCATTCGTTACTTGTGTCGCACGTGAAGAATGATCGGCCAGGAAGTCTGTCCGCCTTCTTCTTTGCTGCGGAGATGAAACACCCGAGTCTGCTCAGGCACCCAGTCGGCAGCAGTCAGGTAGAACTGCCGCTGCGTCTTTCCTTCGACAATCAGCAGCCCACTGAGACCGACATTGTCCACGATGATTCCGTGAGGAAGATTGTGAGCGATTGCTTCAAATCCGACTCGCCCGTCGTACTTGTTTCGTTCGATATGGACTCGAGCCGTGATGGTCTCTCCGGGTGCGATGGTCAGCTCAAGCGGGTTGGGTTTCCCGAACGCCGGGACTTCAACGTCGCCAGCATCAGCTTTGTCTGGCCCAATCGCGACGAGAACTTTCGGCGCCGCTGCCAGCTTCAATTCCGCAAAGCCACCAACGTCTTTCAGCACCTCTTTTTCGTTGACCATCGCTTTCGCAGTGAACTTGATCTTCTTGACATCTTCTGGAGTCGGCTCTTTGGCATCCGGTGCTGCGTTAATCGTCGCGTAGGCGAAGAACTGACCAGCTTCGATGACCAGCGGTTGTGAAACTTCAAACCCGGCCGGCACATTCTCTATCGCGATGTGAATCTCGCCTTTGAAGCCGTCGAGGCGGTCTGCCATCAATTTGAATTCTTTGCCGCTGCCCGCCTGGACGGACGGCTTCTGATCCTGCAGACGGATGTTGAAGTCAGGTTTCGCCGGCCGCACCGCCAGCTCGTACTTGAAGTCGGCTCCGCTGGCTCCTCGCACATCGGACACTCGCACGAAGTAGTCGCCCTTCACCGGAGCGGTGAATGTCAGCCGCGAGTCCTTGCCTAGTCGCCGCAACGCATCGTCGTCGTTCTCGTAGTAGATCGGGAAGGCCGGCAGCCCGTTGGGGATAAGTTCGGTGCCCGGCGGATGCGGTTCGACGATGTAGCACGGTTCCTGCAGCGCGTGTGAATGCGGCGTCGTATCGAACAAGGTCGTGCGGTTGCCGGTCTGAGGGTAGAACTGGAATCCAGAATCGGGACCACGCGGCCACAACCAGAGTTGCACGACTTCGCCATTCAGATACAGCAACTGGTTGACGTCCATCTCTTCCCAGTTATGCAGTCGGCAGTCGCGAGTGTCCGTATTGATTCCGCGAAACTGGATGTACGAATCCCGCACGGCTTGAAGACGCACTCGTTCGATGCGGTTTCCTTCGGCATCAAGGATCTCGATCTTTGAGTCCAACGGCGACTTGTTCCGAGCGGCGTTGACTTCAAACACCCAGGCTTCACCAGCGTTTGCTGAGAAGCGGAACATGTCGACGTCAACGACCGAAGCCGTCGGTGAACCGCCGGCGGCAGGGTTGATGATGCCTTTGATCGTCGCGGGAATCTCCACAACGGATGCCTGGGCGGGATTGTCGTTGGGCTCGGTCTCGTCGACGGATTGCGACGGGCTGTCCGCTGCCGGGAACACGGTTACCAGCTGAGAACGCGTTACTGTCGCGCCGCTTCCGTCGGCGATGCTCAGATCGTATTTCTGCAACGTCCCGTTAATTCGACCAACGACGAATGACTTGCCGTTCGAAGCGAGTGCCAGTGCCGGCGTAACGGAAGGTTGAGCGTCGAACGCGAACTGCTGCGTGAACTCAGCCGTGTCCCAAAGTTTCATCGTCTGGTCGTCAGCAATGGAAACCAGTTTGGACCCGTCCGGGCTGAAGCCAAGTTGGATGATCGAACCCTCGGCAGCAATCCTTGAATAGACAAGCGGATTGATCTGCGGCTTCGTCCTGGACACAACTTTCCACACTCGGATGCGGTTGTCGAGGCCGCCAGCAATCACGTGCTGACCGTCCGGTGAAAACCGCACGACGTACTGATCTTTCAACGGCTGACTGAGAGTGTCGAGCCGAACTCCGGTCGAAACCTGCCAGAGCTTGATCGTCTGGTCGGCGCTCGCGCTGGCGACGATCGTTCCGTCCGGGCTGAAGTCGAGATCGAAGACCGCTCCGTTATGACCGAGCAGCGTGCGAAGTTCTTTCCCCGTCGCCACATCCCAGAGGATGATCTTCTTACCGTAACTCGCCGTCGCGAGGACCGACTGGTCGCGATTCAGAACCGCGTCGTACATGGCGTCGCGATGGCCTTCGAACATCGCCACCTGTTTGCCATCGGCGATCGTCCAGATGCTGGCTTGACCGTACAGCCCGGCGATGCCCGACCCGGCGATGATCCTCGCGCCGTCCGTTGAGAATTCAATAGAGTTTACTTTGCCCGGAAAATCCGTCAGACGTTGCACCACTTTCATGGATGCCGCGTCGCGAATCTCAACAGAAGCAAACCGAGCGACCGCAATCCGACTGCCGTCCGGTGAGACAGCCACCGCCGCGATCGGTCCCTCAGCGTTTTCGGCAACGGCGATTTTGGGCACCATCAGCGTCCGGCGAGTTGGTTCCTTCCCGTCTGGCCCTTTTGCTCCCGTTTCAACCCACGCGATGAGTAAGGCAATTTCTTCTTTAGTAAGACGTTCCTCATCTTCGGGAGGCATGACCGGTTTCGCTTTGCCCGTCACCAGCTGAAGCAACCGACTCGAGGCGATGTCACCCGGCTGGAATGACGGCCCGTGCTTTCCGCCTTTCTGCAGATCGGCGTACGAATCCAAAGACAGCTTGCCTTCCGCATCGTCGGCGTTGTGACAACCGACGCACCGTTTCTGAAAGATCGGAGCGATCTGCTTGACGTAGTCCGGCGCAACTTTGTCTGCGGCGTCTGCTGCCAGACTGCCCATGCCCGCTGCGATTACCCCGGCAAAGAGCAGAATCGTTCGTCGCGCGCCTGCTGTGAAAAACTCGTGCTGCTGGCTCATGCGGAAACCCATGCGTTTTCTTCGTTAAGAGCTTCTGCGGAAACAGCCCCGCAGTTCGACGACAAGGATAATCCGACTTCCCTTGGAAACACAGTTTCGCGGCCATCATCGACGCGTCATCATTTCGGCGCTTCTGTTATGTAGGCTGGAACAAGCTCCGCGCAGTTCCGGCAGATGCTTCGTTAACTCCGTCATGCCGGAACTGCGCGGAGCTTGTTCCAGCCTACTTCAGGTTCGCAGTCGTTCTAAGGAAGAGCTATCTATGGACGGACGATTCCTGAGTGTTCCTCGTGTCGTCGTATTCTTCGTGGCTGTGTTTGCCACTTCACTTCCTGCAGCAGATCTGGCGCGTGCCGATGAAACGTCAGACCTCGCCGACGCGACCGAGCATCTGCAACGAGGCCGCTACGAAGAAGCGGCTGAGGCTTTTACCGAGATCCTCAACACCGAGAACGAGGACACAAGCTCTGCAGCAATCATTGGCCTTAGTCGAGCTCTGGAAAGCCAGGGAGAATACAAAGAGTCGATCACTCGTCTGACCGAAATCGCGAAGCCGACACCGGCAGTCCTTGCCGAAGCCGCGAGGCTGCAATTCACGATCGGACGTCTCGAAGAAGCCGCTGCTTCGTGCGAAGCGGCTTTGAAGGCAGATGCCGACCAAGCAATGGCTCATCTCGTTCTCGCGTGGTTGAGCACCGAAGCTGGCGACCTGAAGAAAGCCAATGAAGCCTTCCGATGGTTCGTCCGTTTCTACAATCGCAAACAGTCGACGGATGCCGAAACGCTTCTGCTGATCGCGGAAGGGGCTGGCGAATTCGCACGGTGGAACAGCAACTCCAGCATCTTCAACTTCATCATCAACACGCTTTGTGTCGACGCGTTGAAAGATGATCCGCTGTCCTGGCAGACGCATCTGGCTTCAGGTTCTCTTCTTCTCGAAAAGTACAATCGAGCTCAGGCGATCCCCGACCTGAAAAAGGCTCTTGAGATCAACCCTCGAGCGGTCGCCGTCATCGTGACGCTCGGCGAGGCGGCATTACAAAAGCATGATATCGATGCCGCGCTGACATACGCCGAGCAGGCTCTCAACGTTCAGGCAAACTATGTACCGACGCTGAGGCTGATGGCCGACATCGCGTTGAACAAACACTCGCCCGATGCCGCGCTGCTTGCTCTGGAAGAAGCCCGCAAGACCAACCCCTTCGAGTCGGAAACTCTCGGGCGGCTGGCGGCGACGTACTACCTGCTCGACGTTCAACCCGGCGGCGAAGCGGATGAACGACTGATCGACCTGCTGGCTAACCTCGACGCCATCGACCAGGCAGGGCTGACTGAACCTTCGCGACTGGAAAAACTGGTAATCAACGTCGCGAATCGAAACGCGAAGCCAGGAGCATTCCTCAACGCCTTCGCCAGCGCGCTGGAGTCGCGTCGCAAATACGCGATGGCCGAGAAACTTTATCAGCACGCCATTCGAGTCATGCCGCAACTTTCGCAGCCAAAAACTTCGCTCGGCATGCTCTACATGCAGACTGGCCGGTCGGATCAGGCAAAGCAGCTTCTTGATGAAGCCTTCAAAGCCGACCCGTACCATGTCCGAGTCAGCAATATGCGGAAAGTACTGGGCGTGCTCAGCGGCTACGAAACCATCACCACCGACCACTTCGTCATCCGAGTGGACTCGCAGGAAGACAAGATTCTCGGTGAGTACATGGCCGAGTATCTCGAAGAGGTCTATCCCGAACTGGTCGAACTCTACGGCTACGAACCGCCACAGCGCAGCGTCTTCGAAATCTACAACAACGCGAAAGGCCTCTCTGCCCATCAGTGGTTCAGCGCGAGGATGGTCGGACTGCCGTGGATTCAAACGATCGGGGCCTCAACCGGGATGATGGTTGCGCTCGCGTCGCCGACGGCGTCACCGCAACCGTACAACTGGGCCCGCGTCGTGAAGCACGAGTTTGTCCACGTGCTGACGTTGCAGCAGACGCATTTCAACATCCCGCATTGGTTCACTGAAGCGCTGGCGGTCACGAGCGAAGGCATCGAACGACCGGCCGAGTGGAACCGCATGCTCCTGGAACGAGTTCCGCGTGGCGAGCTATGGAGCCTCGACGAGCTGACCGGCATCTTCGTCCGACCCGAAACTCCGGCTGACTGGCAATTCGCCTATTGCCAGAGCCGGCTCTACGCGCAGTACATGATCGAAAAGTTTGGCAAAGAAACTATCAGCGAAATGCTCGACCTGTACCGCAAGAACGTCCGCACGAACGACGCCATCCCTCAAGTCTTCGACAAGACGGCGGAGGAATTTGACGAGGGTTACCGCGAATTCCTGAAACGGATCGTCGAGGAAGAACTCGGCGGCTCGGCGATTGAAGCTTCGAAATCGATCGCCGATCTGGAGAAAGAGTTCAACGCGGATCCAGAAAACGCAGCGACGATGGCAGCCTTTGCCGACGCCCTGTTTAAAGCCAAACGCCGGCGCCAGGCGCGAGAGCTTGCCGAACAGGCTCTCGAAAAGAATCCGCGTGAACCACTTGCTGCTGTCGTGCTGGCCGAGTTGGAACTGCTCGCTCGCGACGTTGACGAAGCGGTCGCGTTTCTTGAAGCCGCGTTTGATGAACAAGAGCCGAACGCTCGGGTGCTCGGGCTGCTGGCGAAACTTCGTCTTCTGCAGGCTCAGCCGGAAGAGGCCGCCAGGCTGTACGAACTCGGCCGGACAAAATTCGAAATCGATCAGTCTTACTTGCCGCAATCAGGCGAGTGGCTCAAAGGTCTCGCCGCCGCCTACATCCAACTGGGAGAAGACGACAAGCTGAAAAACGTGCTGGAGTCGATCGCCAATCTCGACGGCGACAACCCCGTCGTCAGAAGAAAGCTGGCACAACTTGCCGACGACAAAGGAAACGTTGTCGAAGCAGGCCGTTGGGCGAAGGAAGCGTTGCAGATCGACGTAACCGATCCGGAAATGCACCGCATTCTGGCAAAGCTCCACGATCACGAAGGCCGCACCGAAAAAGCCGCGAGAGAACGAGAGATCGCCGAAATGCTCGAAGCGGAGTCTCCCGAATAGTCCTCGTAGTCATCCTGTGTAGGGTCTGTCGAGCGCAGCGCTGGCGTACCATTTTGATTGCCGGTGGAAACCTTGTACGCCGGCGCTGAGCTCGACATACGCGACGGTTCGGATTCAGGCAGAAACCAATCGCGGATAATTTCGGCTGTTGTCTGGATCGTGGCCGATCGATATGAAAGAGTAGTTGCAGAGAACATTGTGACCGCAGATTGATGAGGAGTCTCGTAAATGCTCAGCGTTGGCGATTTCAGCAAACCATTCGGGAGACGCGAGTTTCTGAGCATTGGCGGGCTCGGGCTGGGCGGTCTTTCGCTGGCCGATCTGCTGCGGACTGACGCTCAGGCCGCTGGCGGCAACCCGTTGACAACAGGTCGTTCGGTTGTCTTCCTCTTTATGCATGGCGGACCGAGTCAGATCGAGACGTTCGATCCGAAAATGGAAGCTCCGTCAGAAATCCGTAGCGCGACGGGCGAGCTTTCAACAAAAATACCCGGCATCACGTTCGGCGGAACGATGCCCCAACTGGCCGCTCGAGCCGACAAGTTCTCGATTGTCCGTTCGTTTCAAACGGGCGACAGCCGGCACGATATTAAGCCGATCGTCGGCAAGGACTCGTTCAACGCGAACATCGGAACGATCTACTCGCGCATCGCCGGAACCAACCGTGCCGACAACGGCATGCCGACCAACGTCGCACTGTTTCCGAAAGCCGTCGACGATTCCACGATGACCCGAATCTCGAGCTTCGGAAAGTTCGAATCGGTTGGCAACTTCGGCAGCGTTTACTCGCCGTTCATTCCGGGAGCTGATGGCGACGCTCAAAACAATCTGAAACTCAATCTCCCGATCGACCGGATTGGTGATCGACGATCGCTGCTTT
>JBLFXD010000159.1:0-10386 GCA_047611045.1 Planctomycetaceae bacterium
CAATCTGGAAGTCGATCCGTCGGAGAAGTGGGACGTCGCGGAAAAACATCCGGAAGTCATTGCTGAAATTAAAGCAGCGGCGGATGCTCACGGGAAAACGGTCGTCGCCGTGCCGTCTCAGTTGGAGATTCCTCTGCCCAAATGAGGCGGGAAGTGAAACAGCGTTGCCAGTTTCACCGTCAGAGCCGTGCCGATAGACTGGCTTGTCGCCACTTTTCCTTCGCCTATTGAGCAGGCATGTCTGACTCGCCGGATCCCACATCGCCAAAACCTCGTCGAAGTTCCGAACGCCGTCGGACCGGTGATGCTGCGCGGAAATCGCCAGGCCGCCGGAAGCCTGCTGAGCGGAAGAAACCGAAAGCACCATCGATCATTCAGGTTGCTGAAGACCTGGTTCGCCAGTTGCAGTCTTGGGTCGAGCTGCTGAAGAAACAGTTGCAGTCTTGGGTCGAGCTGCTGAAGAAACAGTTGCAGTCTTGGGTCGAGCTGCTGAAGAAAGAGGCGAAGACGGGGATCCCGGGTGTCGCTGTCAGCACCGCTCTGCACGCCATCATTCTACTGATCATGGCAGCGTTCGTCGTTCAGATTGATGTCGATACTGAGGGGCCGCTCAACTTTGGCTGGGACTACGAAGTCGAGAAGAAGGAAGAGGTAAAGTCGACGGTCATGGCTCCGGTGAAGATTCAGAGCGTTAAGCTCACTCCACGTGCCGAACCAACGACCGTCGAAAAAGTTGAGCCGAAGGTCGACACCAAACCGAAGGTCGCTCGGGTCGTGAAGCCGGCGGACGTTGCCAAATCTCTGGCGTTGCGAACTCCGAAACGGACGATGGGGAAAGTTGGCGGCACCGGCACGAAGAATTCTGTCGAGCAGGCGATCAAGTCGGGATTGGAATGGCTTAAACGTCAGCAGAAATCCGGCGGAAACTGGCAGCTGCACACGGGGTACCCGGATGCCGGGTATTCGGTCTTGAGGACGGACACCGGAGCGACGGCGCTCGCGCTGCTGGCGTTTCTGGGCGATGGGCACACTCAGAATGACGGCGATTATCAGGATGTCGTTCGCACAGGTCTGAAGTGGCTGCGAGGGATTCAGAAGCCGGACGGCGACTATCACGATCACACAGAGTTAGGACGTCAGACCGCATTCTATGCCCACTCGCAGGCGACGATTGCGATCTGCGAGGCGTACGCGTTGACCGGTGATCAGGATCTGGCTGCTTCGGCCGAGCGGGCGATCCAGTTTCTGCTGAATTCGCAGCATCCGTCCGAAGGCGGTTGGCGATATCAGCCGCAGGAACGCGACTCGATGGGCGACCTGTCGGTGACCGGTTGGGGATTGATGGCTCTGAACACGGCTCGGATGGCCGGCATCGAAGTCCCACCAGAAGCATTCGGTCGCGTGTCGATTTTCCTGGATCAGGTCGCTTCACGAGACGGTGCTCTGTACCGATACCTTCCCAGCGATCCGAGCGGGAAAGTGAGTCGTGCGATGACGGCTTGCGGGCTACTGGGACGTCAGTGGCTCGGATGGGCGAAGGACGATCCAGCAATGGCGGAAGGAGTCGAGTGGTTGTTGCGGCCCGAGTTTGCTCCTCAGTGGTCAGACGGCAAGCGGAACGTTTACGAGTGGTACTACGTTGGGCAGACACTGCACAACCTGGGCGGCGATCAGTTCAAACGGTGGTTCGGGACTGTTCAGAACCTGATTGTCGAGAGCCAAAAACGCCGAGGCAGTCGTAAGGCTCCGAATGATGTGGCCGGAAGCTGGAGCCCGGTTGAACCATCCGGCTCGGCAGACGAATACGCTAACAAAGCCGGGCGACTTTATATGACGGCGATGTGTCTGCTGGTGCTTGAGACTCCGGTGCGACATGCTCCGATCTATCCCCAGGACGAAGCGGAACCGGAACTCTAAAAACGAAACTACCGGGTGGCTGACGGCCGAGCCATTGAGAGCCCTCGGCTGTTTAATTCCTGAGGCATCCAAGCTTGACCTCGGCAACCCGAAGCACTGTTGAAACTAACTAGACGACTCATTAGCCGGAGACAGACAGATGCGACTTTGTCGTTTCGAACACGAATCAAAAATCCAGGTCGGCTTTTACGATGAAGACTTCGTCATTCCGATCGCCGCCGCTTCCGATCACACGGGGATCGCGATCGAAGACTCGTCAGACCTGATCGCGCATCTTCCGGGCGGCGCTCTGCGCGAGACCGTCGAGGCGATTCAGGCTCGACTTGCCAACAACATGGACGAGGAGCTGGGCGAACTTCGGCTCGGCACAGAATCCGTCAAACTTCTCGTGCCCAACCCGTCGCCGTCGAAGTTGTTGCTCCTTGCCGGCAACTACGCGAAGCACATCGAAGAGGGTGGCGGACGAGCGTCAGAACGGAATCGCACGTTTCCCTACGTCTTCATGAAACCGCCGGGCACGACACTGACGAATCCTGGCGATCCGATTCGAATTCCGGATGTCTCGCCGGATCATGTCGACTGGGAACTGGAACTCGGCGTGATCATCGGCCGTCGGTGCAAAGGTGTTTCGGAAGCCGAAGCGTTGAGTTACGTCGCGGGTTACACCGTGATCAACGACATTTCAGATCGAAAGTTCCATCCAAACCCGGGCCGCGAAGAACGCTCAAAAGACGGATTCTTCGACTGGCTGCACGGCAAGTGGCACGACACGTTCTGTCCGATGGGCCCGTGCGTGCTTCCGGCCAACGAGTGCGACGATCCTCAGGGCCTGCATCTGACGCTCAAGGTAAACGGCGAGGTTGAGCAGGACGGATCGACCTCCGAGATGGTCTTCCCGGTCTCGGCGATCGTCGAATTCATTTCGAGCTTCGTCACGCTTGAGCCGGGCGACATTATTTCGACCGGCACGACCGCCGGCGTTGGAGCCGCGAAGGGCAAGTACCTCAAGTCAGGCGACAATGTTCACGCGGAAATTCAGCACATCGGCATCCTGCGAAATCCAGTCGTGTAGCTCAAAATTCTCACATGCGGTGCGATACTCGTTCTGAAGCCCCGGTCTGCTCAATGTTTGACTGCTTGCCCGTCATCAATTGAAAACGCCCTCTTACCAGATTGATCTGATAAGAGGGCGTTTTTGTACTTGGTGATTCGACCAGCATTCTGGTCGTCATCGTTCGCGTCAAGCGGCGTCGAATTCAGAGATTCGATTTCGCAGCGTCATTGGAAGCAGCATGTCGCTGTTTTCTTCCAGACGGTACCGCATGACGTACGCGTCTTCCGTTGTGTCGTCGTAGTGGCCGCGGAGGATCGAGACCGCTCGAAATCCGTGGTTGCTGAAAAACAACTGAGCCGAGAGGTTCGATTCGCGGACTTCGAGGATGATTTCGTTGCGGCGCTGCTGCGAGAGCTTGTCGACCAGTTTCTGCACCATCTGAGTGCCGACCTGGCTGCGTCGAGCTTCGTCGCCCACGGCGAAGTTCAAAATATTGAGCTTCGACTTGTGCAGCTCATAGATCATGAAGCCGACGATCTTCTGCTCGTGCTCTGCCACCATGCCGATGCAGTTTCGCTGGCGGAGACAACTCAGAAAGTCTTCTTCCGTCCAGGGAAACTCAAAGCTTTCGTGCTCAATGCGCAGAACATCCGCCATATCTCGACGAATCAGCCAACGGATCTGAACCGCTAATTCTGGCTGGTCCTGGTGACGAACGGTCATGATGGCCTCCTTGCCATTTTTATGACGCCGATACTTCGTGCGAATAAGGGTCGGGACGATATCAAAGGTGACTTATCAGGCCTAGACCTGTTTTCAGCGTTTTTGCGGTCGAACAATGCTGACCGCGACGCTGGGGATACTCGGATTTTCGGTCCTGGTTCTCGACTGGTTATTGCCACTCGAAACTGTGGCCGCTTCATCCCGTCGAAGCATCGGGCGGGCGGAGAGTCAGGCGGTTCAGAACTCGATCGACGCTCGCGACGCTTTGAACCAGTCGGTCAACGTCGGTCAGGTCGTTGTTCGTTTTGAGAACGCCCTCGAGGCAGACGCCGCCCTCGATCTGCCTGACAACCAACGACAAAATATTGACGTCCGGGTCTGACATCAACTTCTGTCGAACTGCACGTTCCAGGGTCGATGACGACTCGTCAGAAGTCTCATCGATTGGTGGCACATTCTCCGACGATTTTGCGAGACCAATCTCAGTAGCGACTGACTGGTCATCGTGTGCGGGCATCCTGATACGAGGATGTGGGATCGCGGCTGTTTCCGCCGCATCAATTCTCAGCTTCCGTTCTGCCATGCTTACCCCTCCTGGAACGTCCATGGTTCGCAGGAGTGTAGTCAGCAAATCTTGAGTCTGCACCCGTAGCGTTGATGTCGAAAAGCTGGAGTTCCCCCCGATGACGCAACCCCGTCCCCGGAAGTTTCCCAACGATCAACTGATGCAACTACGAGCGGTAGCTCGAATCGGGTTGAGGGCGTGCCCTCATCAGGATTTGCCGTAAACTTCTTTCGGGTCAAACACGCGATCTCCGACCACTTCGACATCGCCGGTTGCCGGATCGACTTTGCGGAAGAAGCAGCTCCTGTATCCCTCGTGGCAGGCTGCGCCGCCGATCTGATTCACTCGAATGAGCAGCGTGTCGGCGTCGCAATCGTAGAAGATGCTTTTAACTTCCTGAACGTTGCCGCTTTCTTCGCCCTTCCGCCATAGCTTCGAGCGGCTGCGGCTGTAGTAGCAGACTCGCCCGGACTTGATTGTCTCGCCCCACGCTTCTTCGTTCATGTAGGCCAGCATCAGCACATCGCCGGACTCGTCGTCCTGAGCGATAACGGGGATCAGTTCCATTTTCTCGAAATCAGGTCCGCTCATTGGTCTGGTCTTTTCCTGTGGAATGTCGATTTGCTTCGGTCGAGTCACCAACAAAAAACGCTCAGGCCTGATGACAGGTCCGAGCGTGAATCCGTTCGCGACAGCGTGGTCAGAATCTGAGAAAACTAAACGTCCCGATTCCGTTTCGGTGCCGATTTGCTCTCTGCCGAGGCAGTTTAGCGGTGGATTATTATCCCGTCCACGACTGCTTGCTAGACGATCCAGTGAATCGATGCTGGACTCACGCAGTTGCCAGTTCGATCGGGATGACGTCGGGACGCAGCTTTCGCACAAGTTCCGTCATGTGCTCGTGGCAGGTCAGAAACAGCACCTGAATTTCGTTCGGTAATTCGAACAGAACTTCGAGCGTGTTCTTTGCCCGCTGCTCGTCAAAGTTGACGAGGATATCGTCCATGATCAGTGGCAGCGGTTCTGATTCCTGACAGTAGTGCTGAACGTAGGCCAGCCGGATCGCCAGGTAAAGTTGCTCACGCGTGCCAGTGCTCAGCTGGTCCGGCGTCTTGAGTTTGCCATTGTGCTGCTCGACCTGCATGGTTCCCGCTTCGTCGAGCCGCCGCCGGATGGCGACGTACCGACCCGCCGTCATGCGTGACAGCAATCTGCCGACTTCGGTCAGCATCGCGGGTTGGTGCTCTTTTTCGAAGCGTTCCACCGCTCGCTTCAGAAGTGTCTGAGCAATCACCAGCGGAGCCAGCCGATCGACTGCCGAGCCAAGTTGTGCATACGCGCTTTCCTGTTCGAGTTGCAAAGCTGCCGCTTCACTCGTTCCATCCATGCTTTGAAAGGCCGTTCTCGCTTCCGACTCCAACCTCAAAGCCTCGTCGCGTTCCCGGTCGATCTGCTGATGACGCTGTTGGAATTCGTCGCGTTTCAGCGGCAGAGTGTCTGTGTCCGACTCGGCAAGCTCGTTCAGAAAAGCGTCCAGGTTTCCAACGCCGGCCAGACGCTTCAAGTCTCGCGTCAACGCAGCGTGTTCGGCACGCAGATCCTGCTGCCGTTGTGCCTGCCGTGCAATCTCCAGAAAGTCCTCGGGTGACGAGATCTCAGCAGCTTTCAACAGCTTTTCGATTCTGTTCGAGAACTCGGCAACTTCAGTTTCGCACGCTTTGACGCGACGGCTGATCCGTTCCGCATTCTCATACAGCGACGTCTGTTGTCGTTCTGCGTCGGTTGCTTGAGCGAGGTCGTCGCTCAGTCGCGAAACCATATCACTGATCGGAAAGTCGACCAGGTCCGGCCGGATTTCCATGCAGACCGATCGAGCCTCTTCGTGAAAGTTGGTGACTTCTTCCTGCAGGATCGTTGCCTGCTCATCCAGCGATGTCGACTCGCGATACTTCTGCTTCGCGTCGTGCAGTCCCTGCAGCGTTTTCGACGCGATCCTGACTGACCAGTCTGCGGGGAAACCGAAATCGCTTAACAGTGACGACCACTCCTGCGACCAGGCTGCGTGCTCGTCATCAAGTCGGGACATCTCTTCATTCAAACTTTCCAGCGCCGCTCGATCTGCAGGCAGGGACTTTTCGATTTGCTGTCGTTCCAGCTCGAACTTTCGGATCTCTTCTGAGCGACGGCGGATTGCAACCAGCTGCCGGTCGATCGTTGTCGCTGCTGACTCCTTGTCCGCTTCGGCCTCCGAGTGCGATGTCAGCAGTTTTTCGAAGTCAGCAGTCTGTTCCTCGAGCTGCTTTGTGCGTGCCTGAGAATCGATCAGCTTCGAGCGGACGTCCAGCCAGCTTTCAAACATTCGATGCCATTCCAGAATGACTTCCGGTGGATGTGGCTTGACGTTGAATCCGGCGAGCAGATCGTTCCACTCGTCGGAAACTCCCCCCAACTCCTGCTTCCGTAAGTCACGTTTCGTGTTTGCGTCAGAGAGTGACTTCGCGGCTCGCTCAATATCAGCCAGCAATTGGTCACGCTGAGCGACGATTTCAGCCTTTGCCTGCCGATCGTCTGCCAGTCGGTCTGCTGCTGATATCTCACGCTCGTAGAGATCGGGCAACGACTCCGCCGTCTTGTCGATCCAGCTTTCGATTTTCTGATCGACATCGCGGCTCTCTGCGTCTGAACCGAATTCGGCAAGGTACTTTTGACGAATCAACGTCCAGCCAGCATCTCGGCGTTCGCGCTGACCTTCCAGCTGAAGCCGATCCGGCACCTGCTCCGCTGCTGTTTTCGCGGCAAGCTCAGCCTGCTTTTCCTGAAGAGTTTCCGAGAACTGTTCACAACGCGCTTCCGCACTGGCCAACGCGCTTTCGGCAATGGTGTGTCGCTCCTGAAAACTCCGCAGCAATGATTCCAGCGGAACGGGCAGTGCTGCAAGATCGTCATCGGCAAGTTTCGGATTGGCGAGAGCTGGCGACAGACGTTTTTTCAGCGTTGTGAGTTGGCGATCGAGCGACGCTGCATTTGCCGTCGATTCTTCCAGACTGGCGACCGCAGATCGAAAGGCCAATTCCCGTTCGAGAAGTTCTTCGATCTCCGGAACTGGTCGGACGCCTTCAAGTTCAGTCAGACGTTCTGCGGCGGCCTCGACACGTTGCTTTAAGTCGGGGCGGCGAGCGTCGACTTCAGCTTGCCGTTTAGTCAGATCAGACTGTCGAGCCGTCAGTTCTTCGAGCTTCTCTCGCTGTTCGAGACTCGACTGGAAAGTATCGAGGTAGTCGAGATTCCACTCAGGGTTCAGTCCGGCCACTCGCGATTTCACATCGGCGAGGATCGTTTGACTTTGACTTCGGACCTGAGGGAGCAGTTCCTGGTCGCGGTCGACTCGGCTGAAGTCTTTCTCGAGCGACCGAACCTTTGCCTCAACCTTCAACACTTCCGGTGCAAGTTTCAGCTCGTTGAGCTGCTGTTTCGTTTCCGCCAGCTCTTTCGTGGCATCGTCCAGCGAAGAGGTTGCACGAGTCTGGTCATTCAGCAGTTGCTGCATTTCTGGACCGGAGGCTGCGGTGACTCCGGCCGGCACTTCGATTTGCTCAAGCTCGTCCTCAATCGACTTCCGTTCAAGCCACGGTTCGACGGCCTGACAAAGACGATCGATATGCGAAAGCTGCTTCTGAGTTTCTCCACGCGACTCGCCGAGCGAAGTGACTCGTTCTTCGGCGGAACGCAGCTCCTTTTCTTTGTCTTCGAATTCGCGAGGCTTCAGTGTCGCGTTTTTGATCTCAGTGTTGCGGCCGCGAATTTCGCGGAGCAGCGAATTGACGACGGGCTTCGTTCCCGTGTTCTTGAAGATTCCCGCTGCTTCGGTTTCGAGGCTTTTCTGGATTTCCTGCAGATTCGACGGGCTGCCGAGACTGCCGCCGAACATCGCTTCGTTGAGATTTGCGTGTTTGAGACTTTCTTCGCCTCGCGACAACTCCGTCAGCGAAAATCCGAAAACATGCTGATAGAGATCGATGTTCGCGTTGCCGAGAAGGCCGTTCAAAGCGGAGTCGTTGATCTTTTCGGTCGTGCCTTCAACTTCGCCGACGACGGTGGCGGTGCGTCCCTTGCGTCGTCTGAACGAAATTCGCCGACCATCAGCGATGTCGATCAAAGCGCGAGCCGCCATTTCGCCAGCGTGCGTCTCAAACTGGTAAGGGCTGCGCGTAGGGAAGCCAAAGAGGAGCTGCCTGAGCAGTTGAAGCAGCGTCGACTTCCCGGCTTCGTTGGGGCCGTGGATCAATTGAAATGGCGACTCACCAAAGTCGAAGTGGCGGTCGGTGAAGATGCCAAAGTTCTCGATGTCGATTTCGCGGAGCTTCATTCCTCTGCCTCCAGTCGGGCGAGGAGAAGACCTTCCGCCTGTTGCAGCCAGGTTTGAAGCTGTTCCGAATCGGTGAGCGAAGCCTCCGCCGCCTGAAGTTCAGGGCCGGCCTTTGTTGACAACGTGGCGAGCGATTCGGCGATCAGTTCTGACAGTTGCTCGCGGTTTGTGGAAAGGTCCTGGACATCCCGCAGCAGTTCGCCGAGCAGGTCGTGTCCCTGTCGCAGCTGCTCGACGTTGATCGATGCTGACGTATTGAGCTTGACCTTCTCGATCCAGATTTCGTCGTCCCACTCGTTGGCAATGTCGCGAATCTGAGAGACGACTTCGTCCTGAATCCCCGGCTGAACAAGCTCTCGATGAGCGGCACAAGCTCCGGAGATCTCGACTCGAACAGCGGCGAAGCGTCCGTCGCTGGCGTCGAGGCACTCCTGAAGCGCGTCGCGGGTTCTGTTGTAGAGGTCGCTCAGGTTGTCAGATGTGTCGAGCGTCACGGCGGCGCGGTGCCAGCGGAGAGTGTCCGTTTCCCGGAAGTCCGCGCTGGCGAGTCCGCCATCTTCGACTGAGACAAGCAGGCAGCCTTTCGCACCCGTCTCCCGAATGCGCCGGCCCTGAGTATTCCCGGAAAATGCGACGAAAGGCGTTTCGCTGAGCGGCGGTTCGCTGCGAATATGAATGTGACCGAGAGCCCAGTAGTCGTAGCCGCGGTTGCGAAGAACTTCGACCGTGGTCGCGGCGTAACGATCGTGAGCCGGGTTGCCGGTCAGGCTGGTGTGGAGCACTCCGATGTTGAAGTGGCCCGAGACGGCTTCCGGATATCGGGCCGCGAGGTCTTCCTGAATGTCAGGCTTCGCAAAGCCTTGCCCGTGAACGGCGACGTCGATTGATTCCGGCAGTCCGAGTTGCTCCGCCGTGAAAGTCTCCGGTTTGCGGACGCTGAATTCGTGCACGTTGGACGGCCAACGAATTCCCGTGCGGACTTTGCTCTCGGCGTCGTGGTTGCCTCGGATCAGGCAGACGGGAATTCCCGCCCGTTCGAGCCTGCGAAACTGCCCCGCGGTCCAGATGCCGGTATTCATGTCTTTCCACTGACCGTCAAAGAGGTCTCCGGCGATGATCACAAACGCGACGGTTTCGTCGATGGCCAGTTGCACCAGGTTTTCGAAGGCTTCGCGAGTCGCATTTCGGAGACGTTCTGTCGGCGCGCCGGGGTAGGCTTCCAACCCGCGCAGCGGGCTGTCGATGTGAATATCGGCCGCGTGTATAAAACGAAAACTGTCGCCGGGCATCCTGCTTTCCTGATGTTGTAAGAGCGTCGAGTTTCTTGAGCGGACCTGAGAGGCTCCGCACGTTATCGTCTGGCTGCGACAGCTTCCACGGTGTATGCCTGTTTTATGATTGCGACTGGTTGTTGGTCGGCTGACGGTTTGTGACTGACTGAAGAGTAGAAAGAAGCCGGATGGATTTCTCGGGAAAAGTGGCGATCGTGACTGGCGGTGGTCGAGGAATTGGTCTCACAACGGCTCGGTTGTTTGCTCGACTCGGCGCGAGCGTTGTGATCGCCTGTCGCGGCGAGGAAGAAGGGCAGGGGGCCGCCGACTGGATCTGCACAGCTGGCGGAGTCGCCGTCTTCCAGCAGCAATTCCCGGGTCGCTGGAATTCGGGGGAAAACGAGCGATTCTGAGAATCGTGTTCGTAAATGAAGACCTGCTTGTGGGCCGACGTTTCTGGCGTCCGGGCAGGATTGGTGTTGCTGTATGG
>JBLFXD010000160.1:0-10375 GCA_047611045.1 Planctomycetaceae bacterium
GAAAGCAACTCGACTTACTGCAGTCATTCAATCGCGACCTCGCCGCTCAGCAGCAGAGCAACGATCAGATCGAAGGCGTCATCGAGTCCTTCGAACTGGCGTTCCGCATGCAGACTGGACTGCCGAGCCTGATGGACTTTTCCGGAGAGACTCAGTCAACGCTCGACGCCTACGGGATCGGTGACAAACTCAAAACTGACGACTTCGGGCGACAATGCCTGCTGGCCAGAAAGCTCGCCGAAAACGACGTTCGATTCATCGAACTGACCCACGACAACTGGGATCATCACGGGTTCGTCTCCCGACTGATGCCGCAGAAGTCGTTTGAAATCGATCAGCCGATGGCCGCATTGCTGACCGACCTTAAACAACGCGGCCTGCTTGAAGACACGCTTGTCATTTGGGGCGGCGAGTTCGGTCGAACTCCGGACGACCCTCGCGGCGACGGCCGAGGGCACCAGCCGCAAGGCTTCACCATGTGGATGGCCGGCGGCGGAGTCAAACCCGGAACCGTCTACGGAGCAACCGACGAATACGGCTACAAAGCCGTCGAGGGCCGAGTCCACGTCCACGATCTGCACGCCACAATTCTGCATTTGCTCGGCCTTGACCACACGCAGCTGACCTACCGCTACGCCGGCCGGGATTTCCGATTGACCGACGTCTACGGACGAGTCGTCTCTGAAATCATCGCCTGAGACCGCATGCGGACATGAAGATGTGAATGTCACCCGAAGTGCTCACTCAAGCCGCGGGGAAAGGCGTTCCGGCCGATTTGCTGCCCAGCTATCATTCCGCCGTGCAGCCCCGCTCTACTTTCCGGCTGCAGATGATGTCTGATCAAACATTCCCGAAAGGATGCTGGAATGTGTGGGTTTACCGGCCTTTCCATGGCCGAACCGTTTCCGTGGGCTGAAAATGCGCTGCATCAAATGACCGATGCCATCGCACATCGAGGGCCCGACTCGGACGGATTTCATAACGACTCCCGCCGCACGTCGCTGCTGGGATTTCGACGACTCGCGATTCGCGATCTCGATCCGCGAGCAAATCAGCCGATGCAGACAGCATCCCGTCGTACGACCGTCGCGTTTAACGGAGAAATCTACAACTCGCAGACGCTCGCGAACGACTATTGCTCGAAGGTCGCCTTGCAGACGACCGGCGACACCGAAGTTCTGGCGGAAGCCTTCGAGACCGCCGGTGATGCCATCTTTGAAAAGTGCAACGGCATGTTTGCCGCCGCGTTTCTTGAACGCGACACGGGAACGATCACGCTGACGAGAGATCGCATCGGCAAGAAACCGCTCTACATCTACGAAGGCAGCGGCTTCATCGCCTTTGCATCCGAGCTGAGATGCTTCGAACTGTTCGGGCTGGAGTGGGATGCTGAAACGCTCCCGTCTTACTTTCAGTTTGGCCACTACCCTGCCCCGCTCACGGCGTTCCGAAACACGTCGCAGCTCCGGCCTGGCGAAAGCGTCACCTTACGAGCTGGCCGCATCATCGGACGGCGGCAGTGGCACGACTTCACAAATCTTGCTTGGGGAACTCGCCCTGAAGCAGACATCGACGAATTGGACCGCACGCTGGCCGACGCTGTTGCCATTCGCACGCTCAGTGATGTGCCGGTCGGAGCATTCCTGAGCGGTGGCATCGATTCATCGCTCGTCGCCGCCCAGCTCAAGGCATCCGGCCACGATTCCGTTCCGACGTTCACCGTCGCCTTCGACGATGCCTTGCACAACGAAGCCCCGTTCGCCGCAGAAATCGCGAAGCACCTCGGCCTTGAGCAGATCGAAATCAAAATCGACCCAAACACCCTGCCGGACCTCGTTACCGACTTCGTCGACTGTTATGAGCAACCGTATGCGGACTCGTCGGGCCTGCCATCGATGGCCCTTTGCCGGGAGGTTCGGAAGTACGTCACGGTTGCCCTGACCGGCGACGGCGGCGATGAGTTCTTCGGCGGCTATCAGCGGTACGAGTGGTTTCAGAAGGCGATGATGGCTCAGCATCTTCCAGCAACCTTCAGGCGACTTGTAGGAACGGCGCTGCCAATGCTCGATCGGCGCCGCGGACCGCGACTACAGAAACTGCTCGCCGCTCAGGACGCCGCCGCACTTTACGCTCAACTCATACGAGCGTGGCCGCTGGGTTCTTCTGCCGGAATTCTGCAGGGCATCGACCAGGGTGACACAGCTTCGCAACAACAATTCCGAGACATCTTCGACCGCCTCGATTGCGACCCCGTTTCAAAGGCTCAATGCGCCGACGCCGCGCTTTACCTGCCGGGCGATCTGCAGGTGAAGATGGATCGAGCTTCGATGAGATACTCACTGGAAGTCCGTTCGCCGCTGCTCGACTTCCGCATGACCGAAATCGGAGCGGGCCTCACAACCGCCGCCCGTACGCAGCATGGCCTGAAGTCGCCGCTGAAAGCTCTACTCGATAAACACGTTCCCAGAAAGCTGTTCGACCGACCGAAGAAAGGATTCTCCGTACCAATGCGTCAGTGGATTGCGGGGCCGATGCGAGACATCGTTCATGACACGTTGTCTCAACAGGAACTGCGGGAATCCGGCTGGCTGAATGTGCGTGTGGTCGATCATCTGCTCCGTGACCTGGAAGCTGGCAAGGTCGAGGCACGCGACCCATTGTGGATGCTGCTTGTTCTGGGGCAGTCGTTCATCAGGCATCGAGAACGTTCTCGATCAACCGACATCGTCACCGAACAACTATCCAGGACGACGGCCGCTTTTGAACCGTCAGTCCGACTGGAAGGTGCCGCATGAAGCCAATCCGAATTTGCAGCATCATTAACGGCACCGGAGGCGAAGGTGGAGCGGAGCGAATGCTCCAACGAGTGATCCGCCACGGAAACACTTCCGAGTTTGAGCACCTGGTCCTGTCCATCAAGAACTTCCAGCAGGTTGCAGAAGAACTCACGTCGGAAGGAATCGACGTCCAAAGTCTCAACGTTCAGGCTGACTACTACAAACTTCCGAAAGCCGTTCTTCAGCTGGCGTCTCGCATTCGCAAATTCAAACCGGACGTCATTCAATCGTGGATGTACATGGCTGACTTTTTCGGCGGCATCGCCAGCCATCTTGCGGCACCGAACACGCCCATGATCTGGACGATTCGCCATTCCACACTCGACCCGGCAATTGACTCTCGGGCATTGCGAGGTTGCGCCGCCAGCTGCGCACGCCTGTCACGAAGAGTGCCGACAAAAATCGTTTTGAACTCGCACGCCGCCGTACCAATTCACGCTGCCGCCGGGTACGACAAATCCAGGATGCTGGTCATCCCAAACGGTTTCGACGTTTCTCGTTTCTCCCCAAACCAGCAGCTTCGACGCGAAACACGCCAGCGTCTGGGGATCGCTCAACGCGCTCCAGTTGTCGGTCGAGTTGCCAGATTCCACGCGAACAAAGATCACATTACGTTTCTCAAAGCAGCTCAGATCGTGCTTGCACAGCGCCCCGACGCACGGTTTCTGGTCTGTGGCCAGCCACAAACAATTTCTTCACTGCAGGTTCAGCAGGACATTAACTCCCTCGGATTGGCCGACGCTGTTCAACTGGTCGAGCTGCAGTCTGACATCGTCCCGCTTAACTGTTCCTTCGACATCGCCACCTGTTCGTCGATCACCGAAGCCTTTCCAAACGTCATTGGAGAAGCCATGTCGTGCGGAGTTCCGTGCGTTTCGACAGACGTTGGCGATGCCGCACAGATTATCGCAGACACCGGCCGAGTGGTGCCCGCGCAGGCTCCGCAGCGGTTTGCCGAAGCCTTATTGGAACTCCTGAACCTTCCCGAAGATAACCGTCGACAACTTGGGGCGACCGCTCGACAACGAGTGATCGACAACTTCGAACTGACACAATCAACAGGAATGTTCCTCGATCTTTGGCGTGAGCTTGCTGGCCGCCAGAATTCTGAGTCGACGGTTCGTCGCGCGGCGTAGGTCAGATTCTGCCTGACGAAATTCAAGTTAAGAACCGACATCGTTCGCCAAGAAATCTCTGCCGCTGCGGCGATTCAAAGTTCACTCACAACGCACGGTCCACTCGCGTTGACCAACTTCGTCAGGCAGAGCCTGACCTACGAAAGTGGAGCAAATCTACGGACGATTTCACGAGCTGCTCGCAGGCCATCAACCGCAGCGGTGATGATTCCTCCGGCGTAACCGGCTCCTTCGCCGACGGGATACAGCCCGGCGAAACCTGGAGTTTCGAACGAAGCGCGGTCACGTGAGATTCTGACCGGCGCGCTGCCTCGCATTTCCGGGCCGACCAGCGTGGCGTTCTTCAGAAAATCACCGCGCCACTTCTTGTCCATGATCGGCAATCCTTTGCGAATCGCCGAAACGACCGCCGGTGGCAACACGCCGTCAAGACTTGCCGGCGCCGTCCCACGAGCGTACGACGACGGAAGTCGCTCGTCCGGATCAGGACTTCGCTGTTGAAGAAAATCGGAAGCAGATTGAATCGGCGAGAAGTAATCACCGCCGCCCAGCCGAAACGCGACCGCCTCAAACTGCCGCTGAACTTCGACTCCGGCCAATGGGTGGACGCTGCCGAATTCGTGAGGCTCGAGCGTGACCATCAAGCCGCTGTTTGCAAACGGCGTGTTGTGACGCGAACTGCTCATCCCGTTCGAGCAAAAATAGCCCGGCTCCGAAATGCTGGGGATCACTTCCCCGCCGGCACACATGCAGAATGTGTAAACGTCACGCTGCCCCTTCGCCGTGAGGGTGTAATCGGCCGCGCCGAGAATCGACTCGTATTCCGGCTTTCCATACTTGTGACTGTTGACCTGCTCCTGCGGCTGCTCGATCCGCAAACCAAGCTGAAACGCCTTCTGCTCGAACGGTACTCCCTGATCGTACAATTGCTGATACGTGTCTCTCGCGCTGTGTCCGATGCCAAGAATGACTCGGTTCGTCGCGATGTGGCCGGTTGAGGTTTGTAGCCCCGTCACTCGGCCATCGCACACGTCAAGACTTTCGACGCAACATGCAAACCGGTACTCGCCGCCAAGTTCCTCGATACGACGCCGGAAGTTGCGAACGACCATCGGTAATCGATTGCTGCCGAGATGAGGCCTGTTCTCGTAGACGATCGCCGGCTTGCCGCTGCACTCGGCAAACTGCTGCATCACCCAGTCGGCATCCGGGCCAGTCAACCGGCACGTCAGTTTTCCATCGCTGAACGTTCCCGCGCCGCCTTCGCCGAACAGATAATTATTCTGGTTTTCGAACGGCCCGCCGGAATCGAATCGTCTAATCGCCGGTACTCGTTCTTTAACCGCGCAACCACGTTCGAGAATCAGTGGCCGATAACCTTTCTGCGCGAGATAGAGTCCCGCCAGAATCCCCGCCGGCCCAGACCCAACCACGACGGGTCGGTGCTCCAAAGACTCCGGCCCTGGAACCGGGTCATCAAACGGCTTCGGTTGCCACGCGTCGACGTTGACGATCCGCTGATCGACCAAACGTGTCAGAGCATCCGGCGGGAGCTCCACCGCAACCGTATAGACAAATTTGAGACCGTATCGCTGCCGGGCGTCCAGACTCTTACGAAGAATTCGGTAGTTAACCAAGTCGCCAGGATCGACTCCAAGCAGCTGACCGAGTTCTTTCGGCAGATCGGTCTCTGGAGCCTCGACGGGCAATTGCAGGTTGGACACTCGGAGCGGCATTGCAAACCGGCAGCGTTAATTTGTCTGACGAAACTGGAATGGGAAAGTGCCGATCAGCACCGATGGATCAGCGAGCCTTCCGACTCTCAAGTATCGGACGCAGCACTTTCATGAACGCTTCCGACTGGCGAAGAAATCCCAGATCCGTCGGATGTGAGCTATCAACGGTTCCCTCACCGTCATCACCGATCAGGTCTTCGCCGGAAATGTAGTGCAGATTCGCATCGCCGGCCTTCTTCAGACGCTCAAACACCGCCATCAGAGCAACTCGACTGGTCAGATTACGTTGCCGTTTCGAAGCCAGGAAAAATGAATCGGTGTAACTTCGATCTTCAACCAGCACGATCGGCGTTGTCGGATGAGCTTTCCTGAGTATCTTCACCAGCGGTTCGGTCCGGGTTGTCACGTCACCGGCAGAGATGTTCGGCAAGCAGTCAATCACAAATACCGAGGAATCGATTTCCGCCATCAGCGTCGCGACTTCAGCTTCCATGCGGCCGTTGCCGGAGAAACCCAGATTGACGACCGGAGCATCCAGCCAGCGTCCAAGAATTGCCGTATGAACCATGCCTGGCCGAGACGCACAGCCGCCCTGAGTGATCGACGTCCCGTAGAAAACGATCGGCTTCAAACCGGATCGACGAGCTTTTGGTTTCCAGATTGAGGCCCCTTTCGGAATGCCGATCTCGACGGACTCTACGCCGTTGTACAACGGAAGGTACAGCATGAATTCCCGCGAACCCTTTGGAATTCCGGACACCAGCTTTACCGAGTTGCTCTTCGCAGCCGGCCTCCCTACTGCCAACCAGCGGAACGTACCGCCTGCTTCGTCGACCGTCTTCGTCTTTGCGTAAAGGTCGAGCCCGCTGACACCCGTAGCCGGCATGTGGTTCATTTCAAGCCGCGCCGAAGTAAGAGTCCACCTCGCGTGAATCGTGGTGGCGTCAGTCACAAACCTCACACACAACCCCGCCGACTGCTTACTCAGCCCCCAGACCGCTGGTCGGACCTGTTCCTTCGCTCGAGCCGGCAGACGATCAAATGGTGACTCAGTATCCGACCACTCCTGACCTTCGACGCCAATGTCATGTGCGCCGTACCAGGCAACTCCGTCCTTGTCTGCCTGACCGGCGGACACCAGAGCGTCATCGGCACGGACCGACTTGACACACGCCACAGCGAGAACGACGACTATCAGCGAGTATCGAATTCGGAATTGAGACACTATGCACATCCTTGATTGAAGCACGAAACAGAGAGCGGTTCTCTCGAGCAGTAGATTCGCGGCCAGAAACACTCCAGCGTCCGTTGAGCGACTCACTTATTCAACGCGATAAGACTGCGAAAGAGCCGACATCGAATCAATTTGCTTATCATCCAGACCGTGACTCCAGGCAATCTCGACCTGCGCCGCACTGTTGCCGGTCATTTCCCGCAGAGTCACTTCGATGTTGCCGCGTTCGTTGTAACCGTAAGACACTTCGACTGGCGAGCCTTTCGGAAGGTTCTCGGGCAGCCCCACGAGCCGGAAGTCGCCGATGAATGCGCAGCTCGTAATGTCGCTGGTCTCCCCTTCTAGCAATCGAATATGCAGCGAACGGGGGTTGTTCGACGTCGTCCTGAATCTCTGGCGAACTTCAGTCGGTAGCGCCGAGTTCCGCGGAATCATGATGTGATTCTTTCGAATCTTCGGATCATCGGGGTCTCGAATCTCGACACCAAGCGAGTGTGAATTCACATCGTTCGTCGTGACGGACCTGAGCCGACGCTGCAACGCTTCCGCAGCCTGACCTCGGCCGTCGGTGTGTTGAGCCTGCAGAATCGCCGCGTGAATCGCCGCCCCCTGAGCGACCGCCGTCTGCGGATTCAATTCCCTGGACGGTTTCTTGCCAGTGCATTGTTCCAGCGTATCGGCGATGGACGGCATCGATGTTGAACCGCCCACCAGAAGCACTTCGTCGAGCGACTTCGGATCGACGCCAGCCTGGTCCAGCGTAAACTCGGTCGTGTCACGCGTTCGCTGAAGAAGGTCCTGCGTCAGTTCTTCAAATTTCTCTCGCTTGATTTCCTGTTCGAGAGTCTGGCCTCGATACTCGAAGCTGATCGTCGACTTACCCCAGAGGCTGAGTTCCCGTTTCGCCGCTTCCGACTCAACCATCAACGCCTTACTCGCCTGCGCATCGCCGCGTGGATCGAGTCCGAATTTCGATTCGAATTGCTGAGCAACGTACTCGACCATTCGATCGGTCCAGTCGAGACCTCCCAGCATCGTGTCGCCGTCCGTACCGACCACCGCGAACTCAGTCGGCGTGTATCGCACAACGGTGACGTCGAAGGTGCCGCCGCCGAGATCGTAAACCAGAATCGTCCGCTCTTTATTCGGCAGGTCGGCATTGCCTAGCTCGCCCTTCTGCCAGGCGTACGCCAGTGTTGCTGCCGTCGGTTCGTTAATAATGTCGACGACGTTCAGCCCGGCAATTCTTCCCGCATGACGGGTCGCCTGTCGCTTCGGCTCGTTGAAGTAGTACGGGACCGTGATGACCGCGTTTCGAATCGGCTTGACCTGCTCTTCGGCGTCCTGACGCAATTTGGTCAGAATCATCGATGAAATCAGCTCGGGAGTCAGCCGCCGCCCCTCGTGATACAGCTCGAACTTGTTGTCGCCCATGTGCCGCTTAATGCCCAGCACGACACGCTCGGGGGCTTCTTCGGCGACGAGTTCCGGCGACGGTCCCACCACGACGCGGCCATCGTCACCGAGAATCAGAATCGAAGGAGTGATCGGTCTGCCCTGACTGTTTTCCAGGATGACCGGTTCGCCGTCGTCATCAAGGCGAGCGATGGAGGAATACGAAGTTCCGAGGTCAATCCCGACGGTATGACCATCTTCAAATTTCATCGTTACATCTCACAGGAGTATTCGTCGCGAAGTCTGGCCCGAACGCCAACAGGTTTACACTTTACCGACTTGAACTCCCCTGTGGAAATCGTCCTGTCGCTCGATTCGAAACGGACAGACCGACATCCGGATGCGACAAACCGAGCAAACCATCAGCACCGTCACTACCCGAGGAAAAACGCAGCGACGATGCTGAGCAAACTCAAAGTCCGACAACGAAGCTTCCGCCAAATCCCCGCGAAAGTCCCAAGCCCCGAAGCAGACTCCGATGGGAAATAACACAGCCTGACTCTGAGCGATCGCAATCCTTAAGAAGTCGCTATTTCTTTTTCCGCGTGGTTGCCGGCTGCTTTTGAACGAGGCCTTCTGGTACCTGCCGTGCTGACGCAATCCGCTTCCGAAGCCGCATGGCCAGTCGGTTCGCAAGGTCTTCAGATGCTGTACTGCCAATGAGATTCTCCAGCTCGTTCGGATCGGAATCGTGGTCGTACAGCTCGGCACCAAGCGCGCCGTCCTTGCCCCATTCGGTATAGCGGTACCGACCAGTTCGAAGGCTGTAGCCAGTGTTGTACTGCGTCAGCGCGTCCGTCCTTGGCCGTGCTGCCGGATCGTTCAATACCGGCTTCAAGCTGACTCCTGAGAGATTCGCCGGAGCATCCAATCCACACAGATCGGCAAGCGTCGGATAGAAATCGATCATCTCAGCGGGGCATTTTGTCGATTGACCTGCGGCCTTTGAATTCGGCGCGGCAATGATCAGCGGCACGCGGGCGGCGTTTTCGAAGAGCGTTGTCTTCTGCCAGTGACCGTGCTCGCCCATGTGGTAACCATGATCCGACGTGAAGACGATCACCGTGTTTTCTGCCAGCCCGAGCCGATCAACAGCATCGACAATGCGTCCGACTTGAGCGTCCGCAAAAGTGATCGATGCGTAGTATGCCTGAATGGCCTGCCTGGCCAGATCGTTCGCAAGGTTAAATTGATCTTTCTTCCGTATCAGTGAAGTCGCCGCCGGAGCCGGAAGAGTTTCGTAATAACCATCCGGCACGGTCGGGACGACAATCTTTTCCAGCGGGTAGCGATCGAAGTAACTCTTCGGAGCAACGAACGGAGTGTGAGGGCGGTAAAGACCGACAGCCATGAAGAACGGCGACTTCTCTTTCGCGTGCTCACCGAGAAGCTTGATCGCGTGCTCGGCTCCGATCGCGTCGGTCTGTTCGTCGTCGGTTCCATCGGCGGCGAGCCAACTCAAAGTGCCACCGTAACTTCCGGGGCGAAGGCTGAAGACCTTCGACTCGTCCGTTTTGTCGCGACCGTAGGGGTTGAACTTTCGGTCCCAGGATTCGGGATCATCGTGCCCGTCTTTTCCGATATCGGCCGGCACGTTGTAGTGGTAGATCTTTCCGACTCGCGTTGCCGTGTAGCCCGCTCGACGAAACATCTGCGACATGCTTTGCACTTTGGGCAGACGATCCCGCAGCAGAATCGCGTTCTTCCGGATCAGTGTCTGATCCGGCTAAAGACCCGTCATGAACGACGCACGGCTCGGACCACACAATGGATACTGACAGTACGCTCGCTCGAACCGAACTCCGCGTTTTGCCAGAGCATCGATATTCGGCGACTCGACCATCGGATGACCATAACAGCCGAGATCGCAGTTCAGGTCGTCGCAGATGTAGCCGTCCTATCTTGAGATTGTAATCTGGGCCAGACGCAGCGAGGGGAATCAGTTATCAGTCGCGGATGGACGGAAAGGCGACGACA
>JBLFXD010000161.1:0-10323 GCA_047611045.1 Planctomycetaceae bacterium
GAACTTTCGGGTTGGCCGTCATCAACGTCAGGGCGATCGCCCGATTCAACAATCGCCTGTTCTTCAGCATCGGAATCTGATCCGCTCGAATTGCTCGCTTCTGGAGCCGACGATCCTTCACTACCGTCAACGACTCCCGGCGCAGAGCTGTCCACGGGCGACTCAACCGGTCCGGCAATTTGCTTGTTCTGGCTGTTCCACCACAAGCCAGCACCGACCACAACACCGGCAAACATCAACACCGCCAGCATCTTCAGACGGCCAGAGGCATCACCGCCCGCAACCGTGTGTGTCTCTGGCGGAAACGCGACCAGTTCTTTGATGGCCGCAGAGATGGGCGATCCGTTGATCGCCTCGCGGAGCAATGCTGAATCAGAGACCCGTTCGTTGATCTGTGCAACCACCGACTCCGTCAAGTCCTCGGCAGAACCTTCGAGGCAAATTCGGATCAAGTCTGCGTCGCTGTGACGATCGCTCATTCAGGCAACCTCGGCGTGCTGTCAACTCTCGCGGAGACTTCCCGAACGCTTTTTCAATGTTCGAAAAGTTACGGCAGCGAGTATGAAACATGCCCTGATGGGCAACAAGCGAGGCCCCAGCCAATCGGACAGTGCCACTTTTTCGAAGATCACCTCTCCCGCTTGCGGGAGAGGTCGGCCTCTCGGGGCCGGGTGAGGGATTCCGTTTTGAAAGCTTCACCATTCGATCGAATTCTGACGCCAAAGCCCCCTCACCCGCGGCTGAGACCGCGACCTCTCCCCCAAAAGGGGGAGAGGTGACAATGAATTCGAATATTGCGATGTCCAACTCAGCAATCGCTACTGCAGCCCCTGAACGCGGGACGCCTTGTCGAATTCAACCTTGTTGATCGACGGAATGAATCGGAACGTCTCGGCAACGACCGCTGTCCGTTCTCCGCCGGCGACTTTTTCACGCCAGAGAATCGACTCATCGCCCGACGAGCGAAGCATGTAGAGACCCTTCGACTCGTCGTAAGAAATCTCGTCGGCCTGAGCAAAGAACGATCGACCTTCGAGTCTGGCGTTTTCCTTCGCCAGCAGCTCGACATGCTTTCTGCCTTCTGTCGGTTCTCGCTGCACAAACTCCAGCCAGTCACAGAACATGGCACCGCCGTCTTTGGGTAGCTTGTCCAGATCGATCTTCACCATCGGCTCGTCGACCGGTCCGTAGATAACTTCGATCTGTCCGCGGAATGTTGTCGTCCGCTCTTTCACGTTGCCCGACATGTCCCGGGCAAATTTGATACGTGAGTACTCCCACTCCGTTCCTTGAGCGTCCATCGCCCGATTCGCCCCGGCTGCAGCCAACGGAGCAAGTCCCGCTCGCTTTCCACGACCGCGCCGCCACAGCGAAACCGTACCCGGACCATTATCGGCGATAACTTTTCCCGTGCGATGATCAAGATGGAACCGGGCAAACTTCGCGCGGCGAACTTCCTTCAACGTCCCTTCTTCAATCACATGGCTGTTGAATTCGACATTGAACTGGCAGGTGACCGTGGCAATCTCCGGTCGTTCACTCGGCTTCATTCGGTCGTCAAAAACCAGCGGCTTCAACATCGTGACTTCCATCTGCTGACACCGCATCACACTGTCATGCATTGACGCGTGAACTCGACCGATGAACGTGGCGGCTCGACCGTCAAACGACATCTGCTCGTGGCTGTGAATCGTCAGCTCTGTCGGTTTCTCCAGTTTCTTGCCGTCAAAATCCCGCTCGACCGGCAGCTTCAATTCGCTGGCGCCGTCGGTCCAGGCGAGATTGCGGGCGCGGTCAAACGAAATCTCTTCGCCCGTCAACTTCATGCGAGGCTCAAGAAGCTGCGCCGGTTGCCCGATGATGTGCACCATCTGAGCATCGGGCGAATTGCTGAGAATGTGCAGCCGATCGCCAGTCATCACGACCGGGCCGTCGGCGGATTCTCGATGCTGAGTGATCCGCACGTCGCCTTCGGTCCAGACTTCTCGAACCTCCGGATCGACGTCGTCGCCGTGACGAACAATCCGAATGCGTGTCAGGTCAGCCGAAACGAACACTGGCTCTTTCAGTTTCTGCGAATCGTCAACTTCGTCAGGCAAAAGCAGAGGAGCGGCGGATTCAGGAACTCGATACGAGACCGGAGTCAGCTCGTCTTTCGATTTCGAACTATCAGCAGGCGGATCGGCATCTTCGAACCAGACCTGAAGTTCTTCCATCTGGCCATGCATTCGAGGGCTGATGAGAAGCACATTCTTTTGAGCCAGAATTCGCCGCGGATTCGGAGTCTGCTTCGGCTGGTCATCTTCCTCAACCTTTGAGTTGCCGATCGCAAATAGCGACGAGTCTTCTTCGGTAGACGTCGACTCAATCGGGTCAGTCCAGATCTTGATGTAGTCCGCCGAAATTCCCGATTCGTCTTCGGGCATCTTTACGACGGCTTCGCCAAACAGATCGATGACGTCCTGGCCGGTTGTTGAGTCGGTGAATTTTCTAAGCTGACGCTTCCAATCAGCAAGCAGTACATCGGTCGCCGGAGCACCATCAATGCCCGGTTTTCGATAAGCGAGCCAGCCGTGCCCCAGACAGACAACTTCGTTCACTCGACCATCTGCATGATGCGTGACGCTGATCTGCTGACAGTCCATCTCGCCCGATTTCTGCGTGATACGAACTCGGGGCTTCCACTGTCTTGCCAGATTCGGATCAAAATCGTTCAGCATCAGCCGCCGGGCCGTGGCGTCGTAGTCGACAACGGCCATTGAACGCTGCTGCTGATTTTCACTGCCGACGACGGCCTGAAACTCGTTGAGTTCCGACGTCACTTTGACAACGTAGCCCTTGGCCCGCATTCGCCTGAACTTGATCGAGCTGTCATTCGAGCCGGGCATGATCCCTGGTTGAGCACCCGCCACGCGACCCAGTTTACTGGCAGCTTTCTCGGCTTCGGTGGCCTCTTCCAGGTGGAGGTCAAGCTGGTCGCACGTCAGCACGTCTGATGTATTCAGCTCGGTCGCTCGCGTGACGACGACCTTGTCTTCAAACGTCGCGATACTTCGCGATGCTGGATCTTCGGTCTCGCCCAGAAGTCTCAACATAAACCGCCCGGCACACCGAACGGACAGAGGGATGACGTCGTTGTCCTGCTCAAACAGAAAATTCATGGCGACGTTGCGAGTGAGATGAACCTCCCGCACTCCGGTGACGGCGAGCTGATTCGTTTGCCCGCCGGTTGCCATGTCCAGGTCAATCTGAATGCCTTGCTGTGAACTCCCCGAATGCTTCTGCCAGGAAAACTCGACAGGATTGTCGGAAAAAATGCTCCCGGACTCTTCGGAGAAGATGAAGTGGTGCCCCTTCACCGCCAGGCTATCCTCGCCACGAATCGTCACATCGCCGAGCAACTCGCCCGCTACAATTCGTCCGGGATCAGGCGACGACAGATCGACATCGCGTTCAAACGTGACCAGCGCCGATTCCGCTTGAACGACCAGCGGTTCGTCAGCCCCTTCCTGAAACCAGACAAGTGCCAGCGGCTCGAAAGTGACCGACCGTTTCTCTTCGGACTGACTCCACTTCTGGGCGTAGTAAAACAGCGTGTCGCCATCGCGAAGCTGCACGGTCGCGTCGCGTGCCCATTCCTGATCGGGAAGATGCTTTGCCGCGATGCGCGAGCTTTCGTCAAACGATTCGATGCCCGGATCGACGTCATCGATCGGTCTTGAGTTTCTCGTAATGTCTGGCGGGACCGCGCGCAGCACCACTCGAACGCCGAACAGGTAAACGAAGTACCCGCTCGAAAGCGTCAGCAGCACGATCAAAGTCAGGCGGTTTCTGGAAAGCAAATTCGGATGCCGCTCCTGAGAAATGTTCACACTGGCGCGAGGCCAATGACGTCCGTAATATCGATCAACCCGACGGGGTGACCGGCTTTGTCGACGATCGGTAGTTCGCTGATTTTCCGCTCGGTAAGCATCGTGACGGCGTCGCCCAGGCACGTGTTGTCCCGCAACGTCGTCGGGTTTGAAGTCATGACGTCTGAAACCGGCGAGTCGAGTTGCTCGTCACGATGCTGCTCAAGCAACCTCGCGAGATCGCTATCGGTAAACACGCCGCACAGAACGCCGTCTTCGTCGGTAACCAGAACCGCTCCCGTCCGGCGACCGCTTGAACGAAGCCGCTGCAATGTGCCGCGGACCGTTTCGTCCATCGAAGCAATTCGAAGTTCGTCGCCCTGACGCATGACTTCTCGAATCGGAGTCAACTGCCGACCGAGGCTGCCGCCAGGATGGAACGTTCCGAAGTCGCGAGCGGTGAATCCTTTCGCCTGGCTGACGACCAGTGCGAGAGCGTCGGCCATCGCCAGCATCGCCGTCGTGGTTGTTGACGGTGCGAGGCTCAGTTCACCGGCCTCGCGGAGTTCGCCAATTTCCAGAACAACATCTGCAGCTCGCGCAAGCCGGTTTTCGCTACTGGCGGTGATCGCGATGATCGTCGCGCCGAGCTGATGAATGATTGGAAGGACTCGACAAACCTCTTCGGTGTTCCCGCTGTTCGAAAAGACGATGACAACATCGTTATCGCAAACGCATCCAAGGTCGCCATGTACGCCTTCGGCCGGGTGCAGAAACATCGCTCGCGTGCCGGTCGAACTGAGTGTCGCGGTCATCTTCTGACCGATGATCCCGGCTTTGCCAATTCCGGTAACGATGGCCCGACCGGAGCAGTCGCGCAGCAATTCGACGGCTTCGCAAAAGCGAGTATCCAGATGACTCGACAGAGCAAGCAGACCGTCCGCTTCGTGACGGATGATCGCACGAGCTTCGCGAAGCTGCTCAAACTGGTCGAACGGAATGGACTGCTTGAGCGCGACAGAACTCATGGCCGACTTCCTTGTCTGGCTGAACTTCTGACTGGTGGGACCTGTTTGCCGAACACCTTCACGCCCGCCGAAAGCTGTTGGCAGGATGACGACTACGGCGAAGGAGCGTGCTCCGTTGGGTGAATTGGCGCAACGCTCCCAAAGGTAGATTTTGAAAGGCGGCGAACTATACGACTGACCTTTTAACGCGGTCAATGTGTGACTTCCGGTCTGATTTTCCGTGCTTCAGACCGGTCTGGACCCGTTCTTCAACGATGAGTACAGTCCCGGCCCCTTCAGAGCGGAAGACGTGGCGCAACGGTTGGCTGGGCGGAAACTCTGCCTTCTTTGCCGTCGGATTTGATTCAGGCAATCCGAAAGATTCGCGTCCGTTCTTTCCGCAAGAGACCTTTCCCACCCACCTCGCGCCTGTCGGAACGGAGTTCGCCATGCGTGCTCGATTCTCGTGCACAACACTTCTGCTTGCGATCGCGTTTGCCGCCATTGCTGGTCCCGTTTCGGCCGCTCGCATCGACGCGACGCAGAACCGAACCTACCGCATCACTAAACAACATGGCCCGTGGATGATCATGGTCGCCAGTTTTTCGGAGCGGCATGAAGACGTCCGAGTCGACGGTTTGTCGCCGTCAGACGCAGCCAGTCAGATGGTTTACGCACTCAGAAAACGCGGCATTCCCGCGTACACATTTCAAATGAGCGAAGTTGATCACGGAAATCTCGGCAAGGATGCTCTTGGCCGTACGATGCGTACAAAGACGCCGGTGCATAACAACAGCATTTCCGTAATTGCCGGCAACTACCCGACGGTTGACGATTCGACCGCCCAAAAAACTCGGGACTTCATCAAGCGACTCAGTCTGAAAGATTTGAATCTCGAATCATGGACAAACGGTGGAGGCCTGGTCTTTCGCCAAACTCCTGGTCAGCCGGGACCGTTCAGCGGAGCCTTCCTGACGATCAACCCGTTGTTTACTCAGGAAGAAGTCGCCAAGACGAAACGCGACCCGCTGATTCTTCGTCTGAACGGAAATTCGGAATACTCAATTCTCCGAAACAAAGGGAAATACACACTGGCCGTGGCGACGTTTAAAGGTCGATCGGAAACCGGTATCGGCGAACGCGAATACAAGAAAAAGTACGACCTCTTCAAGCCGAGTGCGACACTCGATGACGCTGCCGAACGTGCCTGGAAAGTCGCCAAAATGCTTCGTGAAGGACTCTTCACCGGAAGCCAGCAGGGACGCACTTTCGAAGCGTACGTCTATCACGACAAGTTCCAGTCACAGGTAACGATCGGCTCGTTCGAATCCCCGCAGGATCCGAGACTGGCTCAGCTCGCTCACCTCTTCCGAGCAAAACAGCACCAGGGCACGAACGGAAAATCGTTCGCAACTGGCGAAAGTATTATCATTCCCGGCGACCCAGCCGAAACCGTGATCTTCGACCCCGTCCCAAGCCTGATCGCCGTTCCACAAATACGCTAGACGAGAGCTGCCGCAATCAATCAATCGCGGAATTACGAACAACTACTTACAACCAACGCTCCGATCGTCAATTACGGTCGGAGCGTTTTTCGTAGTCCAAACTTCAATTCAGTCAGCCTCTGAATTTTTCGACGTAAAGCCGCGTCAAATCGAATGTTTGAACCATGTCCGTAGAAAATCAATCGCCACCCGATTGGCAAAGTTCTGGATATCAGCACGTCTGGATGCCGTACACGCAGATGCAGACCGCTCCGATGCCGTTGCCTGTCGTCGCGACCGAAGGGGTGCAACTGACTCTTGCTGACGGACGAAAGCTGATCGACGGCATGGCGTCGTGGTGGACCGCCTGCCACGGTTACAACCATCCTCACATACGACAGGCCGTCGAAGAACAACTGCGAGTCATGCCGCACGTCATGTTCGGCGGGATCAATCACGAGCCGGCGTTGAGACTGGCCGAACGGCTGGCAACGCTCGCTCCGGGCGATTTGAATCGTGTCTTCTTTGCAGACTCCGGCAGCGTGGCGGTCGAAGTCGCTTTGAAGATCGCCGTGCAGTACTGGCTGAATCAGGGCATCACCGGTCGCACGAAGTTTGTTTCGTTCCAAAACGCGTACCACGGCGACACGACCGGAGCGATGTCGGTCTGCGACCCGGACAACAGCATGCACAGTCACTTCAAAGGTTTTCTGCTGGAGCAGTACTCGCAACCGATTCCGCAGACGCAGGACGAGCACGTCGCGTTCGAATCGTTTCTCGCCTGCAAGAACAACGAAGTCGCCGGAGTCATCGTCGAGCCGCTGATTCAGGGAGCGGGTGGCATGAAGTTTCATCCGCCGGAATCGGTCGCGAAGATTCACTTGGCTTGTCAGCGCAACAAGGTCCTGCTGATCGCCGACGAAATCGCGACGGGCTTCGGACGGACCGGGACAATGTTCGCTTGCGAACAGGCCGACGTCATTCCAGACATTCTTTGCGTCGGAAAAGCGTTAACCGGCGGAACGCTCAGCTTTGCAGCGACGATCGCCACGGAAAAAGTCTTCAACGCGTTTCTCTCCGACGATCCATCACACGCGCTCATGCACGGCCCGACGTTCATGGCGAACCCACTGGCCTGCGCGGCGGCGAATGCGTCGCTCGACCTGTTCGAAACCGAACCGCGACTTAAGCGCGCAATCGCCATGGAAGCGGAACTTGCCAACCTGCTCGCTCCGTGTCGCGATCTTCCCGGCGTGGTCGATGTCCGTACGAAGGGAGCCGTCGGTGTCATCCAGGTCGCCCGCCTTCACAACCTGGAGCGACTTCGAAGTCGTATCGTCGAGGAAGGAATCTGGCTGCGACCATTCAGCGACATGATCTACATGACGCCAGCACTCTCGATCACCCCGGAAGAATTACAGACCCTTTGCGAAGCAACGGTCCGCGTCGTTGAGGATTGGTCGACATGGAGCAGCGAACCGTAGGGTGGGCACTGCCCACCAATCTGCCCGAAATCGGTGGGCATTCTCCACCCTGCGTCCCCAAGAACCTCAGTCGACGATCGCCGTCTGAAGACGCAACAATTCTTCAACCGTCGTTTCACCATGGAGCACTTTTCGTCGGGCGGCGTCTTCAAGAGTTAAGAGGCCGCCGCGTAAGGCAAGCTCTCGCAGATCAGCCGTCCCATCGGTTTCAAGAATTGCCTGACGCAACTCCGGCGAAAAGGTCAGCACCTCGAACACGCCGCTGCGGCCCGAGTAGCCAGTCGAGAAGCAGTTGTCACAACCGGTTCCGCGGACGAGTTTCGTCGTTGCCGCTTCTTCATCCGACAGTTTGAGAGCTGCCGCAGCTGCAGCGTCGGGTGTGTATTCTTCGCGGCAATCCGGGCAGATTTTTCGGATCAACCGTTGCGCGATGACGCACTTCAATGCGTCGACGATGAACATTGGCGACACGCCGAATTCACGAAAGACGTCGATCACCGCGAGGCTATCGTTGGCGTGCAGCGTGCTGAGGACAGTTACTCCAGTGAGACTCGCGCGGACCGCAATCTGAGCGGTTTCCGGATCGCGGATTTCGCCGACCATCATGACGTCGGGATCCTGCCGCAGGACGCCGCGCAGGCACTTCACGAATGTAAAGCCGATCTTCGTATCAATCTGGATCTGATTGATGCCTTCCATGTGCCGTTCGACGGGATCTTCGATTGTGACAACACTCTCGGTTGGACGATTTCGCATCGTCAGCGCGCTGTAAACCGTCGTGCTTTTTCCCGAGCCGACCGGACCGACGGAAAGAAACATACCGTACGGAACGTCGACCAGCTTTTTAATCTTCTCAAGCTGCTCAGGCTCGAAGCCGAGTTCGTCGAGCTGCGTGAACGACTGCTCGTCCGGCATGAGACGCAGGACGAGCCGTTCGCCGTAAATGGTCGGCCCGCCACCGACTCGGATGTCGCGCTGATGTTTGATGACCGACTTCGAAATGTGGCCGTCCTGAGCGGCTCGTCGCTCGGTGATGTCCATCCCAGCCATGATCTTCAGCCGAGAAATCACCTGGGCCGTCAGTTTCTGAGGAAGCTGCATGACGTCGTGCAGCATGCCGTCGACGCGGAGCCGAATTCGCAGACCGTTCTGATTCGGGTCGATATGAATATCGGTCGCGTTGAGCTGAAACGCTCGTTCGAGGAGCAGGTCAACCAGCGGCGCCGGTCCGACCACATCGATCAGTTCCCGCAGCTCTTCCTGAAGGGCTTTCTGACGAACTTCCAGACCTTTGGATCCCGTACCACGTGTTGCTGCCGTTCCAGCCGTTGCTTCAGTCGTCATGAGAGACCTCCTGATGATTCTGCGGACTCGTTCTCTTAACGAGTGTTCGAGTGTTTCTTAGAAGTTTGGCACCTGGCCGAGGGCTTCGGCGATCGTGACACCTGCCGCGATGATGACCAGAAGAATTCCGAGCAATCGCCAGACGCCGCGATCTCGGACGGTCGCGACCAGACCAGCGATGATCGCCACGCCTCCGCAGGTGAAGGCGAGCATTTTTGCTGTTTGAGGATCAAGTTCCAGCAGCTGCTTTCTGGGAGCGACCACAAAGAACAAAGCCCCGGCAGCCGTCACCCAGCCAAGGATCGCGAGAAAGAAAATTGTCATCGGAGACGCCGGCGTGAACATCGTGACGCCCAGCATCTGCTCGGCTTCTTCGTGGGTGCTGACAATCTTCCACACGCGCGTCAGGCCGGCAATTTCGAGGACTTCTCCGATCATCGTGCTACTATTGACGACAACCATCTCGCCTTCTTTTTCCTGAGCGGCCTTCCAGAGTTTGACGATCAGAGCGACGACCGAGCTGCCCATAAACTCCAGCCGAGTCAGGTCCAGCAAAAAACTTGGCCGATCCAGAGCAACAAGCCGCTCTTTGATCTCGGCTCCGACCTTTTCGATCTCGCCCCATCGGCAATCGCCGAGTGAAGGATTGAAAGCGACAACCGCGTAACCTTTCGCCATTTCGTATTCGTAAGCTGGTACGTCAGCCATCCTGGGTGCGATCTCCCGAATGAGGCCTCAAACTGCTGGCCTTGATTTCTGCATCGACGAGACGTTGGTTGCCCAACCTGTCCGGAGCCACGACAAAACAAGCAATAGAGAAAAAGGCCCGGTTCCCGACATCAAAAGTTGAAGCCCGGCGTGACTTGCACGCCAGACGCGCCACAAGTTAGCTAATCGCAGGCAGTTACCAAAGGCGACTATCCTCGAAACTTTTTTAGATTCTCGCCGGACGCCGCCGCGCCGGCAGCCTCAACAGTCGCCTTTCGAATTCCATCCGGGCCGCCTCAACCGGAGTGCCGTCGCAACGGCCAGCAGTTTGAACATCCTGCCGAACGTCTCTGGCCTGCGTCTGACTCCTCAAATCTTCACACGATGAGGACTCGTTCTCACGGATTACGCAACAACTCTTTTCGAAAGTAACCGCATGCTTGAC
>JBLFXD010000162.1:0-10306 GCA_047611045.1 Planctomycetaceae bacterium
CGCCACGTTGCCGAGAACCTCGCCTGGCTCCGTCGCTTCACCCTGGGCCTTCGGAACCGGGGGTTGGAGGTTCGAATCCTCCCGGGTGTATTTTTTGTAAACCCTGCCAAAATCTAGACTTAGATTACCTGTCAGAGCATGACAGAGTGGCCGGAAAGGACGACCAAAAGTGGTAGTACTACCACTTTTGTGGTCGCAGCCCTTTTCTGGAGCTACGTCATGCCACGAAAGTCATCAGTCCCATCGTATCGCCTGCACAAGGCGTCTGGTCAGGCTCGAACCATCGTCAATGGTCGGCATATCTACCTTGGGAAGTACGGTTCGCCCGAAAGCCGTGAGCAGTATGCCAGAATTCTGGCGGAGACTGCATTACCGGCAGGTATCCCCTCTCCCGATCGCTCTGACTCTCAGCGACTGCTCGTTTCCGAGCTTTTGGTTGCCTACCTGAAGTTTGCAGAAACGTATTATTCGGACGAAGGCCAGCCCACCGGGGAATTCCGCAGTATGGTGGAAGCTGTCGGCCCCTTAAACCAGCTCTACGGCGACACGCAAGCCGATGAATTCGGACCTCTCAAACTCAAGGCTGTTCGTGAGCACCTCGTCAAACAAGGACTCTGCCGTACTGAGACGAACAAACGCATTGGACGGCTCAAGCGAGTCTTCAAATGGGCCGTCAGTGAAGAATTAACCTCTCCCAGTGTCCACGAGGCCCTCAGGACCGTCACCGGCCTGAAGTTTGGCCGCACTTCGGCAAGAGAGTCTGAACCAGTCAAGCCAGTCGACGGAGGCACGGTCGAGCTGACACTGCCGTATGTCACTCCTCAAATTGCCGCCATGATACGGTTGCAGCTTTTGACCGGCATGCGACCTGGTGAAGTCATCCGGATGCGACCTTGTGACATCAATACCAGCGCTGACGTCTGGATCTACGCACCCGATGGCCACAAAGGCCGCTGGCGGGGTCATCACAGGACAATTCCGCTGGGGCCGCACGCTCAAAAGGAAATCGAGCCCTTCATGAAGCGTGAAGAAATAGCATTCCTGTTTTCTCCGACTGAGGCCGACGAGTACCGGCATGAATGCCGAGCAATCCATCGGAATCGCAAAACCCCAGTATATCCTTCTGAACTGCGAGCCCGGGAAAAGAGGAAACAAAAGGCCAGGTCGCGAAAGTCCAAAAGGCCGAAGGGGAACTGTTACACGCCTGCCAGCTACCGACGGGCGATTAAATACGGAGTGACCCGTTCCAATCGTGAACGTACCAAATTAGATTCTGAAGCAGTGGAAATCCCGAAGTGGTCGCCTTATCAATTGCGGCACGCGTTTGCCACAAATATGCGGCGGGATCATGGGGTCGAAGCAGCCCAGCTTGGCTTGGGACATGCGAGAACGAACATCGTCGATGTTTACGCAGAAAAGAATCTGTCGTTGATTGTGGATATTGCTCGGAAGTCCGGGTAGCCGGTTGCCAGAGGACATTCACAGTGTCGACACAATGAAAGGTACGAGTGTGAATGCATCTCTTCAGTACGCCGCCTTCAATTTGGGATGTGCCGGATACGATTTAATCTGGCGACTCAAACGGACACTTGAAAACGGTCCTCTTCTGGCGGAGAGAAGACTGGAAGTTGGGGACAGTTTGAAGTACCTCAAAGAACCACTCAGTCAGATCGAGTCGGCGCTCCGAATATTAGTGTCATCCAACAATTACGAAAAGCGAGTCGGCGAAGATGCATGTCCGTTCACGACGCTGTACTGGGAATTCATGGATCGACACTACGATCAGCTGAAAGACCATCATCGCATGAAGTTCCCGATCACGAACCTCGAAAAAATGCGAAAGCAACCGGGCGAAGTTGCTGCGATTCACGATCGTGCATCCGAACTGCGGAAGACTTGGAACTCGTGCACGGCGGAGATTACTTTCGACTGTAAGCAGTTTCTGTCGATCTGGCCTGCACGCTGCCACCGTTGAGCACGGCTGCTGCAGATTGCGGCATTAACTCAGATCATGGGAGGGGCGAGTCCGCCTCGATGAACGTTCTGGTCGGTCGCCCGAACCAAATCGCTTTCAGCAAACACATCGGCGCCGTTTGTCGTTTCGGAGCTAAGATGAGGCGTTTCAATCGCCGCATCTCCCCAGTCGCAATCCCGGTCTGTGCCGACTTTCGGATACAGACGCATCAGCGTGGGTGTCAGACTTTTGTTTCGGATCATATGCGTTTAATTCAATGAACTTGAGGGAACAAAACGATTCGGTGTGCGATCTACAACCGCAACTCGCTCGACGCCCGACTTGACGTCGGTGCGGGCGACATCGCCAGCTGATTGAATTATGCGGCCACAGAAGGAAAACGTTCACATGCTTCGGTTGAAGAATACTTCTGGGTGCCTAACATAAATCACGAGATCCGCAGTGTAGACCGGGTCAGTTGTGGGAACGCGTTTAAGTGCTCTTGCAAGACGCTTCAATCGCTATTTCGCACCTTTCTGGCTGGACCTTTACTTATGTCGCAATCTCACTGTTTGGACTTGAACGGCCCTGATACGCACTCGCTGAACGCGAACGTGCAGACCCTAGGCTTTCGAAACGACGTACTCCTCGGATTATCCAGGTCAAGAAAGGAACTTCATTGCAAGTACTTTTACGACGAACGCGGTTCACAGCTTTTTGATCAAATCTGCGAATTGCCCGAGTACTATCCGACGCGTACCGAAGCAAGCATCATGCGGCAAAATGCCGACGCCATCGGGCAAAGGATCGGTGACAATGCTGTGCTGGTCGAATACGGAAGTGGCAGTAGCACGAAGACTCGCTTGCTTTTGGATCACCTGGTGGATCAGCGTGCTTATCTGCCGGTCGACATTTCGGATGAGCATCTGCTGCGAACCGCCGATCAATTGCGTCTGGATTATCCGAACCTGGAAATCGATCCGATTGTCGCGGACTTTACAATCGGTTTCGATCTGCCCGACGCTTATCAAACGACGCCAGTGACGGTTTACTTTCCTGGTTCAACGATTGGGAATCTACGCACCGACGCGGCGGTAAACCTGCTGTCCGCAATTGCGAAGCAATGCCATTCCGGCGGAGGCTTGGTGATCGGCTTCGATCTGGCCAAGTCGCCTGAGACGCTGGTCGCTGCTTACGACGATTCCGCCGGGGTGACGGCAGAGTTCAACCTCAATCTGTTGCATCGAATCAACCGCGAAATCGATGGCGATTTCGATTTGGACCAGTTCACGCACGTGGCGGTCTACAACGATGAACACTCCAGGATCGAGATCTATATCGAAAGCCGGATCGAACAGACAGTTTCGATCGGTGAAGTTGATATCGCGTTTGCCGAGGGTGAAAGAATCTTTACAGAGTATTCTCACAAGTATTCCATCGAACAGTTCACGTCGATGGCTGGACAAGCCGGCTTCGCGATGGATGAATGCTGGACGGACGAAGACGATCTATTTGCCGTCATGCACTTAAGCTTGGAGTAGACTTTGGCCTTAATCGAAACGCCAGACGACGCTAGGTATCGGTCTCGCATTTTGGCGCTGGTGAGCCTGATGTTGGCGGGCGAGGCCATTTTTGGGTTGCCCTTCCACGTCTCTCGTTACTTTCGACCTGCGTTCGTCGAAGTCTTTGGGGTGACCCAGACGCAGCTCGGTTGGATGGGCTCCTTGTATGGTGGCGTAGCGACGATCTCCTATTTATTGGGTGGGCGTTTGGCTGACCGTTTTTCGGCTCGAGGTCTGCTCAGTTTTGGTCTGGTGATCACCGGTCTATCTGGCCTTTACATGCTCACGATACCGTCCCCGACGGCCCTCTTCGGTCTGTACGCTTTCTGGGGCGTCTCGACGATCCTTCCGTTCTGGTCGGCTTTGATCCGAGCCACCCGGGATTGGGGCGGTGCGCAACAACAGGGCCGCGCGTTCGGGATGCTCGATGCAGGGCGTGGGTTGTTGGCCGCGGTGTTGGCGACGATCGCACTGCTGCTGTTTGCCTGGGTGCTACCGTCATTTGACGCCGAAATCTCAATCGTTGAAAAGACGAAGGCGATTCAAATCACGATTGTGACATACATCGTCGCATGTCTGTTTGCCGCGATCATGGTTTTCATTTGTTTGCCGAAGGCGTCCCGAAGATCAACAAACGAACTGCCGTTTGGATCGAACGACTCTGTCTCACCCTGGCTTTCCGTCATCCGCATGCCCGCCGTGTGGTTCCAGGCAATCGTAATTGTCGGTGCGTACTGTACGTTCAAAGGCATCGACTACTATTCGCAGTATGCCAAGGATATTTGGGGATGGTCCGATGTTGAAGCCTCAACGCTCAGTACGCTGAGCAGTTGGATACGTCCCATTGCAACGGTGGTGGCTGGACTGATTGCGGATCGGTTTCGACCGTCGCGTACGGTCATTGCGGCCTTTGTGGTTGTCGCACTGGCGTGCATTTCAATGGCGTTGATGAATCCGAGCTCATCGGGGCGTGCCGATGGGATATCCGGGGGATCCCCGTTGTGGTTGCTTTGGGGAACGATCATGGTCGGGTGCCTGGGGATCTTTGCGTTGCGCGGCATCTACTTCGCGTTGCTTGAAGAGTCACAGGTTCCGCTTCGGGTAACAGGGACTGCTGTCGGAGTGGTTTCATTCATTGGCTACACACCGGAGATTTTCATGCCGGTTCTCGGCGGCATGCTAATCGACCATTGGAATGGTGGAATCACTGGGTACCAAGTGTTCTTCGGATTACTAGTCCTTGCCTGTCTTGTAGGCATCTTTGCGGCCTGGCGACTACGGCGTCTGGTATCCATCCAGCAAACTGGATCCGCTGCGCGTTGAAGCTGCCTGGCAATTGCTTCATCTTCAGCGAGCTGCAGTTTTTATCAGTTCGAACAGACGACGACTGCGACTCCTTGCCTCGCATTAAAGCGAATCATCCACCCAGGGCTCCCTGCTGTTTCACACTGGAGAAACTTTGACGGCAGCGATTTCAGATGGGTTTCGTTGGTGGGCAACGACTTACGTCGAAAACCGTTATCGTTAAAGTCAGCCTATCTTCAAACAACAAGTTGCCCTGATCATCCACCCACTCCGGTTGAAGAACACTTCTCGGCGTTCTACAATCAAACACCCTTCTTCGACCGATGGAGCCGTTCGGTTGTGCATCGTCGGTTTAAGTGATCTTGCCAGACGCTACAGTCGAACCGGCGGACGACGACGCAAGGTGTCCGTCTCCTGTTTTTGACGTTGGTGAGCATGGTGTTGGCGGGTTAGGCCATTTTGGATGGCCTTTCTGTGTTTCGAGTTACTTTCGACCTGATTTTGTCGAAGACTTCTAAGCCTTGCATGTCCTGGCGTGCTTCACAGGCATCATCGCCGCTTTGATGTCACGACATCGACCGGTTCAATTCCACGTCAACCATCAAACGTATGCCTGAAACCCAACCAAACGCCAACGCTTTCCTTTCGTCCGATCACGCAGCATCCGACGATATCCAACAACAATGGGACCAGGACAATCAGCAATGGTGGGACTGGTATATGTCGCTGGCGGAAAACTCACCTGAACCACAAACGGATTTGGTCACGCTGCCAAATCCGCCTACGCATCCAGTCCCAAATACCGAGGCGATGCAGCGAGAGCTCGATGAAGCGTTTGAACTGAGCGCGGAACAAATTGAAACGTTCCGGGCAAACAGCTTTCTCAAACTAAAAGACGTCTTGAGCCCAGGCTTGCTGGCGCTACTGCGAACCGAACTGACCACACTGCTCGATGCGGCCGGCGATCAAATGGGCAGCCGTTTTGGCAGCCTGGAAATGATGTGGCCCAACAACGAGATCATTCGCGCACTTGTATTTAGCAAGCGACTTGCACGGATGGCAGCGGAATTGCTCGGTGTCGAAACGATTCGGCTTTATCATGACAACGCGCTCTCGAAACAACCTGGGTGCGGTCGCACGCCATGGCATTTTGACGGGCATCATTTTCCGATCGCGACACGGAACGTTTGCACGGTCTGGATACCCCTGCAAGCAATCCCCTTAAACATGGGGCCGCTCGGTTTTGCCGAAGGAATGAACCTGGTCGAGATGGTCGCTGACATCCCGTTCAACAAATTCGATACCAGCTATGACACACGGATCATCGAGCGATTCCGCGAACGGAAGATCCGCATCAACAACACACCCTTTGATCTCGGTGAAGTCAGTTTCCACCACAATTATAACTTCCACACTGCGGGCGGTAATTTGACCACGACGCCGCGGATGGTGTTGGCAACGACGTATTTTGGGGACGGCGCGAAAGTGATCGACGCTCCGCACATGGTCAACGGCGACTGGCAGCGATTCATGCCGGGACTGCATCCTGGAGACGTGATTGACACGCCCAATAACCCGATTGTGTTTTCGGCTTCTTCTGATTCGTAGAACGCTCGCTCGCCTGTTCTGCGATTGAAATCTTCACTAATTGCTCATCCCTCCCACTCACGATTAAGCTCGAAATGTCATCCGAAACTCCGCCGATTTCCACCTTCGATCGAAGCTGCCAGCATTGGAGCGAAGAGGGACGATTGGGCATGGAAGCGTTTTATCTCTTAGCCGCGAAAGACTACAGACGACTTGCCACAAGCGTCAAATGGGCTGATGTGATCGCGGTTTTGCGGGCGCAATTCAGTGATCGTCTGCGGGTGCTGGATGTTGCTTGCGGCAGCGGGCAATTTCCGTCGGCGCTGCAGCAATACGGCGGGTGGGGTGCGAGCGATCCTGCCGCCGGCGATCTGACGATTCCTTACACCTTGCTGGACCCGTCGCAGTTTTCAATCGACACCGCGAAAGAGAAATTGCAGCCGCCGTTCGCGGCTGCCGATGAGCTGCTGTGCACTGCACAGGAACTCGACATTTCTCCCGCCACCTTCCCAATCGTTTGGGCGACACACGCGTTGTATTGTGTTCCGACTGAAGAGCTGGAGCTGGCGATTGAAAAGATGATGACTGCCACCGACTCTGCGGGCTTGGGGTTTATCGCGCACGCGAGTGAATCGTCGCACTACCTAAAGTTTCACCAGGAATACCTGGGATCGAAGCATTCAAGCGGCTCGGTGCCCTACTGCACCGGTGAAGAAGTGATGGCAGCTTTGCAGTCACAATTGGGCAGCGACGAATTGTTCTTTCATGCCATCGAATACGATGGCACGGTTGCCCTGGACAATAGGGAGACTGCGGAACGTTATCTACAACGATGCTTATTTGATGACGATCTTACACTCGATCAGATGATGGACGACGAGCATTTGGGGCCGTATCTGCGCGGTTGCATGGATGAGCCCAACGGAGTGTGGCGATTTCATCAGCGGACTTGGATGATGTTCTACGGTGAACAAGCATCACGAGCATCACATTGGATTCATGATGTCGCCGATTGATGAATCAGAAAGACATCAACCGGATGCGGCGCAAGTACCTTACCGTCGTTGACACGGCTGATTGATCGTAAATAGTCTAGGACGGTACAGCGGATCGGTTCCGGTAAATTCTCGCAATCTGACTGGACCATGAAATCGAACGTAAGGCACCCGTTCGAGCAGTCGCTGTCGAAGCAAGTGGTGATGTCTACTTCTGCATCCAAACGCGACCGCGTGAATGAGATCCCTGTTTCTTGCAGGTGTTCGTCCAGATCCGCACTGAACCAGATGGGATCATTGAGGTGCTCTTGCCAAAAACAGTCTGCCAGACGATTCAATTCGCCTTTGGGAGCTTGAAAGATGACCAGTTCACCATCTTCGGCGACGTGCTGAATCAGCGAATGCAACGACACAGCAGGTTCAGCGAAGTAGTACATCGAATGGACGACGTGTGTCAAATCAACTAGTTGATCTTGCTCATAAGACTCGACGGTTTCTTCAAGCACTGACAACTCAGTCGACGCGACGTCCAGCTTGCGGAATTCAACCCGAAAACGATCGCATGCGACGGGATTGGGGTCGATCCCTGTGTAGTGGATCATTCCACCAGCATCACACGTCTTGATCTGGTCAGCAAGTGTCTTGATCAGGGGAAGGTCCAGTATTCCGCTTCCACAACCAACGCTTAGCACCCGAAACGGCTCCCGCTCGGCCCCCGCTTTACCGCAACGACGTTCGATCTGGTGACAGCCAAAACACTGGAGCCATTCCAGAATTTGCGTCTGTTGATTGCTCTGCCCTTCGAACCACTCGTGGGATTCATCAAATCGACGATCAGAGAGTGGGTTTGGTTGAAGATTGCGTAAGCTGCGTTTCAGGTCATTCAGCATTGAGTTTGTGGCTTGGCTTGGATGAGGGTTAGCGGATCTCCACAGTGTACTCCGGATATTCTCCGTCGGCGATATCACTGCGGCGGCCCATGAAAAACGGACACGGGCGAATTTGGTTTTAGAGGGCAGTGACGGTTGTGTTGTTTTCTATCGTTTCCGCTGCAGTTGTCATACGGTTGTGGAAATCGGTTTCGAACTCACTGGGTGAGACCCAGGCCAGTGTCTGATGCCGGCGTCTCTCGTTGTAGAAGATTTCAATGTAGTTGAACACGCTCTGCCGGGCTGATTCGAGATCGGGATAGACGCGATGGTTTGTCCATTCGTACTTCAGGCTCCAGAAGAACCGTTCGGCCACAGCGTTGTCGTAACAGTTGCCCGTTCTTGACATCGAACAGGTGATGCCGAGTGTTTGCAGTGTCTGCTGATAGGCATTGCTGGTGTACTGGCAGCCTCGATCGCTGTGATGCAGCAGCTGTGAGCCATCCGGTCGCCGTTTCTCGATCGCCTCTCTGAGAGCCACCTGCACCAGGTCGGTGGCCAGCGACTGACTGACCGACCAGCCGACTACCTTGCGACTGAACAGATCGATGACTGCCGCCAGATAGACCCAGCCGGCAGAGGTCGCCAGGTACGTGATGTCAGTCACCCACTTCTGGTTCGGAGCCGTCGCGGTGAACTCCCGGTCGAGGACGTTGGCGGCCGGCCGTTTCGACGGATCGGCCTGTGTCGTCGTCGGGCGGAACGCTTTCGGATTCACTTTACTGCGAATTCCCAGTTCCTTCATGGCCTGGGCAACCGTGTTCCGGCAGGCCGTTTCGAGATCATCGCGGTGCTTGAGTTCCTCGGCGATTTTCGTCGCTCCATAAATCGCGTCGGTTTCCTGATGGACCTGAGCCACTAATTCACGGATGCGGTTGGCCCGCTTTGACCGCTCATTCGGTGAACGGTTCAGCGAGTCGTAAAACCCCGATCGGCTCACACCCATGACACGGCACATGTCCCTGATCGGAAACTCACTTTTATGCTGGTTGATCCAGGCGTACTTCACAGAGACCCTTTCGCGAAGTACGCCGTCGCCTTTTCCAGGATGGCCCTCTCCAACTCGGCTTGCCTGAGCTGTTTCCGAAGCCGTGCAACTTCGGTACGCAACTCTTCCACGGTGACATCATCACCAGCCGGTTCAGGAGTGGCAGCCAAACGGCCACACCAGTTCCGAACCGTCTGCTCACTCACCCCGCAGGCTTTCGCAGCCGCCGGAACGGAATAGCCTTCATCAGTAATCAGCCGGACAACGTCCCGCCTGAACTCTTCGGAATAGGGACGCTGTTTCGAGCGATCGGGTGCGTCGCTCGATGATTGAGAAGTGGGCTTACTCATGAAAATCAGACCTTTCAAAAGGAACAGACAGTATTGCCCGTCCGTGTCCGTTTTTCATGGGCTGCCGCATCACCTACGTTTGTCGATGTGCGAGCGTCCGGTGAACCGCATGGTGCAGTTTACCGTCGCTTTCGCTTGCTGATTTTCTGTTGGCGAGAGCGTGCTCGTTCCTTCTGGCGGATGTCGTCGATTTCCCAGCGATGTTGCGGGTGGGATTTGAGCCAGTTGTCTGGCAGCAGGTCGGTCAGGTCGGGTGGCTTTTCGGACTCGCTGGTGGCGGGGCTGGATGCGGCGAGTCGGAGGGGGAGTTCCCTGAAGAGATGATTCAGCCAGGCCCAGGGTTCGACTCCGCAGAGCTTGGCGCTGGCGATGATGCTCAGCAGAATCGCGGCTCGTTCGCCGCCGGTTTCACTGCCCACAAAGAGCCAGTTCTTGCGTCCGATGGCGGGAGGCTTCATCAGGCGTTCGGCCAGATTGTTGTCGATCGAGAGAGCTCCGTCTTCCGTGTAGCGACACAATGTAGCGACACAATGCCAGCCATTGGTTCAGCGTGTAGGTGAAGGCTTTGCCGATCGGACTTTTCGGAAGGACGTGAGGCTGCTCTTTTTTGAGCCACTCCTCGAAGGTGTTCAGGAT
>JBLFXD010000163.1:0-10304 GCA_047611045.1 Planctomycetaceae bacterium
TTCGCTCCAAACCTGACCGGCAATGGATGCCCGAGCGTGTCTTTGTTTGGCTCGAAACCGTTTCCGTCGATGTCGACGAAGACCGGATTGATAAATGCGGCCGGGTGATGTTGTCCCCAGGTTGGTCCGTGGACGACCCCCAGTGTCGACTTGTCCGCTCCCGCTACGACGATGACGTGAGCATCCCGATCGAGCTTCAGCGACAGCTTCTGGTCGAACTTCACGACGCCCGATCGGAACAGATTCGGGTGAGTCTCTCTCCGGTAGTGATGGTCCGAGTGAATTCGACCGTTGACCAGCACGAAGACTCGGTCGATGTCGATCCAGTTGGGACTTTGCACTCGAACGTCAATCTCGAGGTTGCCGGACTTCGCCTCCAGCTCCTGACCGGAGAACGCTCCCACTCGTTGGCCAGCTTCGCGGACTTCGACTTCCAGGAACGGACCGTTCGACATGATCAGCGCTCCGGCTTCGGAAGCCCGGACGATGTCCAATGGTTTGACTTCAGCGGGATCGTCAGTCGGGGACCGAATCCAGTTTCGAATCCAGCCGGACTCGTGATAGTTGTAGTGAGCGTCCGAGTTGACGACCCCGACCAGGCGAACTCCCTGATTGAGCATCTGCAGCCAATTGAAGACTCGATTGTTGCCCTTGTACTTCGAAGCCGTCAGGTGCGGGTCCAGTGTGAGAATGTCCGGCACCGGGTGAATCTCGACAACGTCGATGTGCGGCATGATTCCCGGATGCCCGTCGTCGGGTTCGCCGTTGCCGTCTTTGTCGCGGTACAGCCAACCCATGTCAGGATGGTTCTGCTGGATCAGCTTCTCGCTGCGATCGTCCCACAGCGCGAGCCGTTCCACCTGCTTCTCGACGCTCGTGTCAGTGACCGGTCCGCCGCCGTCCTGAAGATGAGGGCGGTGGACCATCGGAAACGCATTCTGATGGTTCAGCAGCAGCGGGCTTCCCGTCAGCTCCATGCCGGTGCACGAGCTGATGAACGGGCCAATCTGCAGCCGGTCAATGTGCGGCTGGTAACTGTCGACTCGGTTGTGCTCGGTACACGGAGCGAACTCGATGTGATCGCAGACCAGATTCAGCACTCGCCCCAACTGGCTTCCGGTGTTGTCTCCCGACGGCGAGCTGTGACTGTGAAAGTCGCTGCTGATCCATCCGGTGGTGTCGACGACTCGTTTAATCGTCCCGGTCAGTTCGGTCGTTTCTCCCGGAGCGATCTTCAGCGTCGTGAAGATGGCGTCGTGTTCCGGACCGTGAGCGACAACGACGTTGTACTCGCCCGCCGGAAGTATCTCCGTCACATGACCAAGCGGCGCGTAACGCAAACCCTTGATTCCAAAGTCGCCGCTTTCCGGCCCGAACCACGGTTGAGCGGTCCCTTCCTTCGCGAAGAAGTCGATCTTGCACGGGATTGGTTTTCCATTCACGTCGACAAACCGAGCGTCGACCCTTCCCGGCTTCCAGCCTTCGCACACGACCGGCAGTTTCTGGACGCCGCCTTTCTTCGCGACGTTGAACGTCAGTGCTGAACCTGACCGCGTGATGTCGACGCCGATCGTTTCGATCTTCAGCGAGTAATTTCCTTCCGGCAATGAAGCCACAGCAACACCGTCGCCGCCGGTTCGGGTAAGCCCCCAATCCTGATCGCCCTTGCGGAACGAAACGCGAGCATCCGGAATCGGGCGTTTGAACCCGTCAAACACCGAGACCTCAACATCACGAGTCTGGTCGCCGCGAGCGTTCGCAGAAATCGCTCGAACATGCGGCAGGTCGATTCCGGGGAATACGTTGCGCACCAGCTCGAACGATTTTCCGGGTTCAAGGCGAACCGATTTTCCCGCGTCGCCAATGTCGTATTGCAGCTTCGATGTTCGAGACGTGCTGTTGGCAGCGACGTCGCCACCGACCGCTTCGATTCCGTAAGCCTGTCCCCAATGCCGATCGTGAATCCAGAACAGGTCTGTCGTGCCGTTTGGAATCTTGACGATGTCTTCATTGCGCGAGTCGATGCGCAGATCGTCAAACAGCGGAACGTTGATGGCGGCGTCTGTCTCGTTGGTAAATCGACTCGTGACCGTCAGCCGCTCGGCATCCGTTTTCAGAGAGTACGTAACTTCGACCGCCGGTCGACCTTCCGCTCCGGCAGCGCGAACCGTGACACTGCCGCCTTTACCAGCCGAAGCAGCTTTAGCGATGTCGACTTCCGCTCCGTCGGCATCGCGAGCAACGAGACTTCGGTAGGGGTACTTGCGGGCTCCGGGAAAGAACGCGCTCAATTGGTCGCTCTGGTTCCAACGAACCGCCAGGTCAATCAGGCATCCGCCGACGTCACGGACAGTCATGTTCGCATTCCGGCTGGCGAGCGGCTGAGCGATGACCGCGGTCAGATGATCGTTCCGCAACACGACATCGCCATAAATCGCGTCGACTTCTTTACCCAACGGCGCAAAGGCGTCCCAGTTCTCAGCATCAAGCCGAGCGATCTCGACCTCACCGCCCTTCTTCTGAAACGAAGCGTTAATCGCCAGAGCCGCTCCCAGCAGCCCGACAGTAATTACGGCAGCCCGATACTTCATCTGCGAGTCTCCGAAACAGGTTTATTCCCGACAGCAGAGTATCCGGGCGAATCTCGCCGGGAAACCTGAGCGGCAAAACCGCCGGTTAACTTCTTTGATGCCTCGCGGTTAGCTGGCAACGGTAACTCTCTTGACTACTATCTCTCGCCCGAAACGCGTTTCGTTTCTGTTCTGCTTCTGTCGTGCTCGGACCTTCACATGCCTGTTGAACATCTCAGTGAGTTTCTCGACGTGCTTGCCGAACGGGGCGAGCTGGTTCGGGTGAGCGCTGAGGTTAACTCGCATCTTGAGCTGGCTGCGGTCGCTCGGCGAGCGGCTGAGCAACCCGGAAGTCCGGCGTTGCTGTTTGAAAATGTCGGCGGAAAGTCGATTCCCGTCGTCACCGGGTTGTTCAACACGGCCGAGCGAAGTTGTTTAGCGCTCGGGGTTGAGTCTCTCGAAGAAATCTCCGATCGGATAACTGCTCTCGTGCAGCCGAACCTGCCGTCCGGGTGGCTTGAAGCTCTGCAGCTTGCGCCAGATCTGCTCGAGGCAACGCAGTGGCCGGTCCGGGTTGTCGAAACAGCAATGGTGCAACAGGTCGTTCACATGGGCAGTGATGTTGACCTCGGTCAATTGCCAGTGCCCGTTTGCTGGGGGCAGGAATCGCTGCCGACGCTGACTGCCGGACAGCTGCTGGTTGAGGAACGAATCCCCAGCGAATCTCCCGCCGACGACTGCGAAGCGGAACCAACGATCATTCGGCACGTGTCGCGAGTCCCGGTCCAGATCGTCGATCAGAACACCGTGCACGTTTACTGGACACCTCACGATTCCGAGTGGCAGCTCGTCGAACACGCAGCGAAGTCCGGACAGCAGCTTCCGCTGGCGATCGCTCTGGGCGGCGATCCGATTCTCACCTTTGCTGCCGGAGCACCGCTGCCGCCGTATATTGATCCGCTGGTTTTTGCTGGCTTTCTGCGAAGGAAAAACGTCAGCGTGATTCCCGGGCGGAGCGTTGAGACTCAGGTTCCCGCTGACGCCGAAATCGTTCTTGAAGGCATGATCGATCCGGAGCGAGCCTTCGTAGACGCATCAACAATTTCGACGCCGACAGGATATTACGACACTCGCTGCCAGGCCGTCCGAGTCACCATTACGGCGATCACTCACCGAGCGAATCCCGTCCTGCCTGTGATCATTCCGGCGGCTCCGCCGAGCGAGGATGGTTGGCTCGCGCACGCTGCCGATCAGATCTTCCTTCCGCTCGTCAAACTGACAATTCCCGAACTGGTCAATCTGCGACTGCCGGCGTCGGGCGATCATCGCAACATCGCGTTTGCCAGTATTCGGAAAGCGTGGCCGCAGCAGGCTCGCAAAGTCATGAACGCTTTGTGGGGGATTGACCGGCTGAGCAATGTCAAAATGCTGGTCGTTGTCGACGAGGAAATCGACATTCACGACGACACCGCTGTCTGGTCGGCGGTTGGAGCGAACTCGCACCCCGGTCGCGATACAATCTTTTCCGCAGGCCCGGCCGACATGCTGGATCATGCGGCTCCCGTTCGCGGAGTCGGGCATCGAATGGGCATCGACGCGACGTCGAAGTCGGCGGAAGAAGGGCATCCACGAGACTGGCCGGACGCCCTGGCCGTCGACGAAGAAACCGCACAGCTCGTTGAACAACGCTGGCAGAACTACGGAATCACCTCTCGAAAGTCCGACTGATGACCGCTGTTGAAAACTCCGAATCCGATACGACGTCGCCCGAAGTGGCGCCCGTCCAAACGTCCGCCGAATCCGCAACGATCGAGAGCGCAGAGCAGGTCGATAAGTCTGGCGACCGTATTCAGAAAATGTTCGGCGAGATCTCCGGCCGATACGACTTCCTGAACCATTTTCTGTCGGGCGGAGTGGACTATTACTGGCGCTGGAGGACCGTGCGAAAAGTTCGCCCGCAAGGTGACTCGCCGATTCTGGATGTGTGCACAGGAACCGGCGACCTCGCTCTTGCTTACTGGAAGAAGGCCGGCGGTAAAACAGCCGTCGTCGGCACCGACTTCACTCCGGAAATGCTCGTCATCGCTCGGCAGAAATCAGCAAAGCTCGGCATTCCGACAGAAGCCGCGTCATCAGAAGGCGACAAGCCAACGGTCGGCGCCAAAGCTCCGCTGACGTTTCAACAAGCGGACACGATGGAGCTTCCGCTGGAGTCGGACGTCTATCAAATCGTGTCAGTCGCCTTTGGCCTGAGAAACGTTTCGGACACCGTCGCCGGCCTCAAGGAAATGACTCGAGTCTGCAAACCCGGCGGTCAGGTCACGGTGCTGGAATTCTCGATGCCGCGTAACCGACTCTTTGGAGCCGTTTACCGCTGGTACTTCCGCAACATCCTGCCTCGCATCGGTCAGCTTCTGGCGCGAAACAGCGAAGCGGCTTACAAGTATCTTCCGCAGTCGGTCTCGCAGTTCCCGCAGGACGAAGAACTCGCCGGATTGATGCGCGAAGCCGGGCTGACCGACATCACCTGGACGCCGCTCACGTTCGGCATCGCGACGCTCTACGTCGGCCGCAAACCTGAGTGCTTGTGAGTCTTCCGTAGGGTGTGACCAGCGGAGCGAACTTCAAATCTGGTGTGCCGGCGCGGGCAACCGTCTGACTTCGAAACCGCTTGGATTGCTCTCAGATCTCCGCGCCGGCACACCGGGATCAATCAATCGGCCCGCTGGTCACACCCTACAATCAAAAGTAATCGCTGACTGATCATCGCTGTTCCTGCGCTGGCTTGAGCCGATCGTCGTTCAGGTTGAGTCGATACAGAATCTGGTTGTAATCGTAGCGCGGCGTTGGGTGAGGTTTGTCGGCAAACTGTTGCGTGTAGGTTCCTTCGAAGAGAAGAAACGGCGAATTGTCCGGTGTGAACTCCGGATGAATCCGAGGGTTGTAGAACGTGTAGTTCTGGTGGCTCAACACTTTGACGGCTGGCCCCCACGGACCGGTGGGCTGATCAGCCTCGGCATACCACAACTCACCAAATGCGGACGGTTTGCCGAAATGCTGCATGAAGACCGTCACCCATTGCTTTCGCCACGGATTCCAGGCAATCGAACCGGTGTGAGGCCGGACCTCTGAACCGTCGATCGCTGCCGTCAGCGACTTCTGCGACTTCTGCGGGCTTAGAACTTCCCACTGAGTCGGGTCCTGCCACGCTTCGAACGTCGCCGGGCATCGCAGATCGGGGAGCGGGTTGCCGAACAGCGCCCACTTCGTTCCCGCTTTGTCTGTCCAGAATGCGGGATGGCCGTCAGGCAGTGGTGGCGACTTCGGTGCCTTCTCAGACTTTGACCAGACGACTTTCAAACGCTCGAAGTTCTGAGACTCATCATTCCAAACGCAGAGTCCCTTCTCATAGGCATCAAGCGGCGGCTTGATCTTTGCGTACGAAGCCACGAGCCGCTGCGTTCCTTCCTTGTCGAGCAAAGTCGTCATCGCGCTCAGCCACGTTGGACCATTTCCCGGCATCCTTGCGACTCCGCGCGGCCGCCCTTTCTCGTTGCGGAAGTAGTCATACTTCACAGCCAGCGGCGGCTTGAAAGAATCGAGTGGCTGAAGGGCGGTTGTCGCAGCGCTGGAGTGGAAAATGCCGAGCGGATAGTGAAACAAACTCGTGTCACCCCATAGCCAGAAATGACGCCCGCGATAAACCGCCGTCTGAACGCTGTCCGAGCCGACCACGCCGGACTCACGCCACCCCTTTTCTTGACCGGTACGTTGAGCGTTGGCGAGGAGCCCGTCGCCGGTCAGTCGTCCGAGTCGCTGAGCGATGATGGTCCGACTGACTTCGACACGCAGAGTTGCGCCGCGGCGAGGAGTGAGTCTGACTCCTCGGTAACCGAATCCGTCGGCACTAACTTCGTAGCCGTGCCCGTCGACGTGAAAGAAAACCTCACGACCCATCATTTCAGGCTGGTCGATAACAATGACGCCAGCGTTGTCGGTCACGAACCGAAGTTCGTTGATCGTCCGCAATTCGACCAGTGGTACCGGCCAGTCGGTGCCTTTCTCGACAACATCGATCCGACACGGTGCAGCCGGCGGTTGATCCACCTGACAAGCGACAAGAAGGGCTAGGATGAGCTGCATAGTTTCACTTTGCCCCGTTCACAGAATCAGAATTAAACGACGTTACCACGAGCATCACTCCCGTTTCTGCGCGGCCGCTGCGCTGAGGCGTTCGGCGATAAGTGACAGCTTGTTGTCGTGAAGTCGCTTTTCGTTCAACCAGAACGGGCTGGTGATTTCGCGGAAGGCGTGAATCGCCGCCTGGATGCCTTCGGCCCAGGCGACCGCGATCAGCTTGATGTCTCCGTGTACGTCTCCGACCGCGAAGATTCCTCGACGGCTGGTTTCAAAGTACGGATCAATGGCGACGGCGTCTTCGTCGTTGAGCGTCAGTCCAAGACCCAGGAACGTGTCCTTCGCCGAGAGGAATCCAATTTGCACGACCGCGTGCTGGCATTCGATAGTCGATCCATCGTTCAACACGGCACTGATGACACCGTCGTTCATGGTCGCTTCTGTAATCGACGCCGACGTATGGACTGTTCCCCCTAGTTCCAGAACGTGGTTCAGCGTGTCGGCCTTGCCTGACGGTTCTTTGCGAATGATGACCTCAACGCGAGCCCCTCGCTGAAGCGCCATCACGGCGGCATCGAGCGCCGAGTCGCCGCCGCCAACGACGATCACCGTTGACCCTTCGTACTCTTTGACACGAGGAGACCGGTAATGAACGGCGTCCGATTCCAAATCGTCCAGAACGGCAAGACGCCTCGGATAGTGGAGTAATCCGCAAGCAAGAATCACTTTGCGGCAGAGATAGGTGCCGTTGCTGGTGACTACTTTCTTCAGAACGTCGCCTTCGACTTCCTGGTCGGTATCTTCGATCGCTGTCAGCTCTTCGTTGAATCGAAACTGAACGTGAGCGTCGGCGGCTTGACGATAAGTCCTGTCCGACAAATCCTGCCCGGAGATGCCGTCGGGGAAACCCGGCACGTCGACGATCTTTTTGTCCGCATAAAGAAATTGAGGCTGCCCACCAGGCGTGTCTTTGGCTTCGATGACGAGTGTCGTTAATGCTCGGTGAGCGGTCGTCAGGCTGGCTGCCAGTCCACCGGGCCCGGCTCCGATGATCACAACATCCCACCAGGGAAGGTTGGCAAAGTCAAAATTGTCGTCAATCTGAGTGACCTTGAAGTCGGCCATCGCTCTGCTCCGTGAATGAATTGCGTGGAGAGTGTTGAGTTCTCGATTGGACAGTCAGTTTTACGTCAAAGTGCATGTCGAGTTCGGATTGAAGATCCAGTTTCTCGAATCTGGTAGAACGTGCCTCTGAACCGAAAACGAAGTGCGGTATTTCCCCCGGAAGCGAGACGCCAACAAATGAGTCGTCAATTGATTTCGAGTGGAACTCCGTGGGAGGCATCCGTCGGTTATTCGCGAGCGGTACGAGTTGGCAATCAGATCTTCGTATCCGGAACGACCGCGTCCGACGAAGACGGGCAGACGGTATCAGTCGGCGACGCTTACGGCCAGACGCAGTTCATCCTGTGGAAGATCGAGTCCGCTTTGAAAGCAGCCGGAGCCGAGTTAACCGACGTCGTACGAACTCGGATCTTCGTCACGGATATCAGTCGTTGGGAAGAGATCGGCAAAGCTCACGGCGAAGTCTTCGCGATCATCCGTCCGGCCGCCACGATGGTCGAAGTCAAGGGCCTCATTAATCCGGATCACCTGGTCGAAATCGAAGTCGACGCGGTCATCAATCCGACAGCGGAGTCCTGATTGCCAACTGCCTGGTCCGACCGCTTTAAGATAGTTCGGGGTTGCACCTTTGCGACGTCCCCATTGTCTACTTGAGCGAGACGTCAGCGGGTCGTAGATGCTTCCAGAAATGCGAGCAGGTCCAGAATCTCGGATCGTGTCAGCGTGTTGAGCAGCCCTTCCGGCATGGGCGAGAGCATGGAGTCGCGATGGATCTCGATGTCGCGTTTCGAGATCTCGACAACCTGCGTTGGTTTCAGCGGGTCGGTCGCGACTCGGATGTTGGGCGAACGGTAGTCGCCGCTTGCGATGGCACGGCCGATGATCGTGCGACCGTCGTTGGTGACAATCTGGACGTTGCGATACTTTTCGGAGACGACCAACGAGGGGTTCAGGACGGACATCAGCAGATCGCGGCGTGTGAAACGGCGCGAGACTGATGTCAGATCCGGTCCTACAAAGTGGCCCATTCTGCCACTGCGATGACAGCGGCTACACATCGCCGCTTCGAATAATTTCTTTCCACGCTGAGGATCTGCGGCGGTGTCTGTCGCGGCGAAAATTTCATCAATATCCGCGACCTTCCATTGGCGAACGATCGGTCGCGAGGTCTGTCGAAGGGGTTGAGGCTCGCTGCGTGGCTCGATGATATTGGCGAGTTTTGTTCGCTCCGAGTCGGTGAGCGTCTTTAACGCGTCTTCGCGAATCTGCTTCAGGAACCCCGGCATTCCGTCGCCCCCAACGACGGTTTGTGCGACTTCATTGAGTGTTTCCAAATACGTCCTGCGACTTTCGAGTGACCAGCCATCGCGAACTCCTCGCAGCGTGAACAGATAATGAATGCGGTCTTGGTGAGTTTTCGATTGGACAAGTAGGGCGAGCACTTCCTTAACCGATTTCGTACTCCCAAGTTGAATCGCAAGACCTGCGAGCTTGCGTGAAACACTTGCGCCGGCACCCGTCGGCGCGTGAGAAGTTCGTAGCGCTTCAACACTCAGCCACTGCTCCAGCCGCTCGCGCGTCCGCTTGACGACTTTCGCATCCAGCGTGCTTCTGTCCGCCAAACAGAGTGAATAAGACTGGAGCATTGTCAGCTGGTTGAAAGTCGAAAGCTCATCGACCGGAAGGGCATTCAACCGCTGAAGAATGAGCGGCCAATCATCAGCATTACCGTTTCGAGTAAGCGCGAGCAGTCCAACGACTTGTCGGCCGGAGTCGGGTTCATTGAGGGCAAGCGATCTCCAGGAATCGACCGGCTGATGTTCGAGGGCGACGGTGGCAGCCTGCCGGATTGTTGGGTCGAGACTACTGATGCTCGACCAGACGGTTGAAGCTGCTTGAGTATCGTGAGTTGGCTCCGCGTGAAGCCGCTCAAGTTTGCGTCGTCTAACTCTTTGCTCCTTTGAGAACTCTCGGCGAGTAATCTGTTGCACGGTGCTTGCTTCAGGCTTTGACTTCGGCCCCGTGTATTGAACTCGGTAAAGCACGGATTGCGTTTTTCGCCCGCCCGTAATGACATACATGCTGCCGTCCGGTCCGAAATCCAGGTCCGTCACGTTAAGCGGACGGCCTTTCAGAAAAGTTTCAGGGCGGCACACGTATCCCGCTCCTCGCGGATAAAGGTGGCAGGCGACGATGCGGCCATAGGCCCAGTCGAGAATGAACATCGCCTTCTGATAAGCCGGTGGGAACGAACTGCGTGTTCCTGCCTTCACGGCGGTCGGCGATCCTTTACCGATGTTTGCAACCGGCAACGCGTTGTCAGGATGGTCGAGTTTGTAGGGCGGCCAACTGCCGGTGCGGCCTCGCCAGCCGAAGTCCGCTCCGGAAACCAGCTGGTCCAGCCGGGTCGGGCGATACCACGGTGCTCCCATGTCGAATTCCGCATCGGCGTCGTACGTAAACAACTCGCCG
>JBLFXD010000164.1:0-10281 GCA_047611045.1 Planctomycetaceae bacterium
CATCGATCCTGACGAAGAGACGATTGCCAGATATCAGGATTCTCTGAAGCAGGGTGAGAAAGAGTCAGAGCGACTTGCGACTCTCAACACCATTGAAGCTCGCACGAATGACGATGTCCGGATTCAGGTCCTCGGTAACATCGAGTTTCCTCAGGAAGTCGCCCAGTGTGCAAAACGTGGAGCCGACGGCATCGGACTCTACCGTACGGAATTCCTGTACCTGGGATCCGATCACGAGCCGACAGAAGAGGAACACTACGACGCCTATTGCCGCGTGATGAAGGAAATGGGAGACCACCCGGTTGTCATCCGTACGTTGGACCTGGGCGCCGATAAGATCCCCGGCGACATCGAGGAATTCCGTACCAAGGCGGATAACCCAGCGCTGGGCCTGCGCAGCATCCGCCTCAGCCTGCGGCACCTTGGGCAATTTAAGACTCAGCTCAGAGCGATCCTGCGAGCAGCGGTGCACGGCGATATTCGCATCATGTTTCCCCTGGTGACGACTCTTCTGGAACTTCGCAGAGCCAGAATGATCCTGGCAGACGTGATTGAAGACCTGGAAGAAGAAAAAATCGATTTCCGAAGAGACATCCCGGTCGGAATGATGGTTGAAGTTCCAGCTGCGGCTCTGCTGGCACACAACTTCGCCCGGGAGGTCGACTTCTTCTCGATTGGGACAAACGATCTCATCCAGTACACAATGGCCGTCGACCGGGCCGAGCCCTCAGTTGCCAGCTTGTACCGTGCCGGCGATCCATCTATTCTCCGGCTGATCCAAATGGTCGTCGACGCTGGCCGGGTTGAGGGGATCCCTGTAACCGTCTGTGGACAGATGAGTTCAGATCCAAAATTTGTCCCACTTCTATTGGGACTCGGAATTCGAAACGTCAGCGTCACACCAATTTCAGTTCCCGAAGTAAAGGATGTCGTCAGGAACTTCTCCATCGAAGACGCTGAGCAGATCGCAAAACACGCGTTATCTCTTGACGTCGCCCGAGACGTGGAAAACTTTCTGAGAACCGAATTGAATCGACTTTGTCCGGATCGACTTTCGGACACATCGCAAACACCGTGACAACGAAACACCACAAGAAGCCAGGAGACGAACGGCGAAATCGAATGTGGCATGAGTTTGGGGCGTGTCCCCGGAGTCAGTGAAATTTCGTTTCGTTGAATGACCCACGCCGCTCGTTGAAATCCGGCATGCAGCAATTCGGCATGCGATGGATGCCGGAATCCAGCGTTCAAAAAACCTTCTTGTAATACCAGACAACTCAACTCAACTCAACTCAGCTCAGTTACGGGCGATCGATATTCTCGCCGCCCATTCAAAACACACCACGATACATCGATAACTACACAGGGTATCCGCTCGCAATCTTTCGATTGTTACCTGAGAATCCGAAAGGCAGAACTTGACGTCTGCACCAACCAATTCGACTCTTCCACCAATGCCCGCTTCGCGAGCATTAACCCGGAAGCGCAGACCGAAGTTGTCTCGAATCCTCAGACTATTGCCATGCCTTGACTCTGTTCGCGGCGCTGAAACGCATCGATTTGACGTTGAGTCCGCCGCGTTTTCCCAGAGTCTGTTGGCCACTGGCGATCTAGCATTCGAAATTGCAGCAGGCACAGAATCCCGACCAGACATCTCTGAATTCTCAGACAGCATCGAACCAGCCGACAGTGCATTCGATGCCGCAGAACTAAAGTCTCAATGTCCTGCCACTGCCAACAGCGGATCGCTTGCAAACTGCAGCGAGTCGTTTTCGCAATCGCGTATGACATACGAGTCTGTCGTTCAGGATGTTCGCCAGGAGACTCTGGCTGCTGAAAGATTCGTTCGAGGGAATGCCCCCAACATCAGGGGATCCCATGAAGAAAGAAATGTTGATCAACGTTCGCCAGCCGGAAGAGAGCCGGATTGGCGTTGTTGAGGACGGCGTCCTTGAGGAACTTTACGTTGAACGAAACAGCCTCGAAAGCTGCGTCGGCAACATCTACAAAGGCCGCGTCGTAAACATTGAACCCAGTATCCAGGCGGCCTTCGTCGATTTCGGCGTCGGCCGCAACGGGTTTCTGCACGTCAGCGATGTTGAGAATCAATACTTCAAACATCTGATTGACGAAGAGACTGAGACGAAGCAGAAGAATGGCAAGCGGTTCAACGAACGAAGTGTCCGCAACAAGCCGCCGATCCAGGAGATCCTTCGAAAAGGCAGCGAAGTACTGGTTCAGGTGATTAAAGAAGGCGTTGGTTCAAAAGGCCCAACTCTCTCAACCTATATCAGTATTCCAGGCCGATACCTCGTCCTCATGCCGGGGCTGCAGCGAGTCGGTGTCAGCCGGAAAATTGCCGACGACGATGCTCGTCGGAAGCTTCGAAAACAGCTCGTCGAACTCGATCCACCTCCGGGGCTCGGATTCATTATTCGAACCGCAGGACTGGAACGTTCGCAGGAAGATCTCGAGCGGGATCTGCACTACCTGATCCGACTCTGGAAAGTGATCTTCAAAAGAATCGGCAGCACGTCTGCCCCCGTCGATATCTACCAGGATAGCGACATGATCACGCGGACTATCCGAGACATCTTCAGCAGTGATATCGACTCAATCTGGATCGACGAGCCAGAGGCATACGAACGGGCTTGCGAATTCATGAAGGCCGTGCTGCCGAATCGCGTCGACAGAATCCGGCACTACTCGGGCCAGGAATCGATCTTCCACAAGTATCAGATCGAAGAAGAGATCTCGCGAATTCAAAACCGAACCGTTCCACTCAAGGGCGGCGGCTCGATCGTGATTGACCAGACGGAAGCGCTGGTCGCCATCGACGTGAACAGCGGAAGCTTCCGCATCGATGACGACGCCGAAGAAACGTCCTACCAGGTAAACCTGCGTGCTGCCGGAGAAGTTGCTCGCCAGATCCGGCTCCGCGATATGGGCGGTGTCATCGTCATCGACTTCATCGACATGCGGGAAGAGAAACACCGACGCGGTGTCGAAAGAGCACTTCGCAACGCCATGCTCAGAGACCGCGCTCGATCGAAAGTCCTCCGAATCAGCCCGTTCGGACTGATCGAGATGACTCGCCAACGAATCCGACCGTCTCTACGACGAAGTATCTATAAAGACTGCCCATGCTGTAACGGAACGGGCTTGGTCAAGACGGCAGAGAGCGCGGCCATTGAAATCATGAGGGCTCTCATCACCGCCGCGTCTCGTGATGAAATTGAGCACCTTTCCGTCGAAGTCGAACACGAAGTTGCTGATTACCTGAGCAATCGAAAGCGTCGAGAAATCAACGCGATCGAGGACAAATGCCAGCTCGCAATCAGCATTCGAGCCCGAACCGACGTCACGACGAACCACATTGTTATCGAAGGCAAAGACGCTGCAGGGCACCAGTTCCGAATTCCAATCCCGGGTGACTCGCAATCAGGCAGGTGAGGCGGTATTCTGCCCCGCCAACCGGGCATCGGGAGCTTTCCTGACCCGGCCAATTTGCGTAACTCGTTTCAGAATTGGCAGTTCTGACCGGACATGGAAGGCCGACACGAGTTTATTCTGCTCGAAAGCGGCGGTATCAGTACGGGCTCGCAAGAGCCAATCAAGTGAGCTCACAAATGTTTGCAATCATCGAAGACGGTAGCCATCAGTATCGGGTCGCCCCAGGCGAGACCCTTGTTGTCGATTATCGTGAAAGTGCCAACGTCGGCGATTCTCTGCAGTTCGAAAAAGTTCTGCTTGCCAACGGTGGCGGGTCGAGCACGATCGGAAGACCGCTGATTGACGGAGCAGCCGTCTCTGCTGAGGTTATCGATGCGGAGCTGAAAGGCGAAAAACTGGAGATCCAGAGATTTCGTCGCCGAAAAGACTCAAAGCGGCACACTGGCCATCGTCAGAAATACACCGTCGTCAAGATCACGGAAATCAGCGTTCCGGGTCTGGAAGTCGTCGAAGCAGCTGCCGCTGCTGAATAAGCGATTTAAACCGACAAACCAACGACTGGAACCCGGATTACTCCGGGTTCTTTTTCTGCGCGCTGCGGGCTTGATTCAACTTTGGGAAACCATGCGACTGGCATCGTGCCACTGCGTCTCGACCATCGGCAACCCTGAGCCATACAACCGGCACAATCCTCACCAGCCGTCACAATCTGCATAGCAGTGTTCGATCGGTCACATTCTCCGCTTCCGGCAAAGTCGATACCTGAGGGAGTCTCGAACGTAGCAGTTTGCCACGACACGAGCATCCGCCCAGCACTCAAGTCGGAAGAGTGACATGCAGCTACGCAATCGGACTCTCACTACGTTATTGCTCGTCGGTCTCGCTTTGCCGACGACAGCCTTTGCACAATCAACAGTCGGCCCGAAGCAGTGGTTGGCCGACTACGGGTTCGCGCGGCAGGAAGCGAAGAGACTTGGGCTTCCGCTGTTGATTCATTTTTCGGCGACCTGGTGTGGACCATGCAAACAAATGGATCGGGACACACTTCATACTCCCGCAGTGTTGTCAGTTCTAGGGACGCAGGTATTAGCGCTGAAGGTTGACGCCGACGAAAATCCGGGCTTAATCGAAGCCTTTCGGGTCGAGCTCCTGCCCACTGACATCGTTGTGGCACCGGACGGTAAAATTGTGTCCCGCACAACTAACTACCAGAGCCGCGACAAATATGTCTCAAACATCAAACACTGGGCGAAACAGTTTCCCGAGGAACGATCAGCCGCCATTGCGAGCCTGACTCCGCCCGCCCAGACGCCTCAGCCGAATGCAAGTGGGAGGCCGGCGACGCCACAACAGCGGCCGGCACCAGTCATCGCGGGGCCCCAACGTCGGATCGTCGGCCCGGCCATCGCGCAGGGTACCGAACCCGCGACTGCCGCTAAGCGGCTTGTCGGGCTGGCAGGTTACAGCCCGGTTGCCATCAAGACACGCCGAGTCTGGGCGAAGGGCCGAGAAGACCTCTCCGTCACCTGGCAGGGCGTCGTGTACTACCTGTCAAACGACCGCGAGTACATGGCCTTCAAAAACGCTCCGCATCGATACGCCCCCAGAATGCTTGGCTGCGACCCGGTTCTCCTGTGGGACTCGGATCGCGCCGTTCAGGGCCTCGTTGAATACGGAGCCTTCTATGACGGAGATCTCTACCTCTTCACAACCGGCAAGACTCGCGACAGCTTCAAAGTGAATCCGGATCAATTCGTCAGAGTCCGCCACGTGTTGAATCCCGAAGAAGTGGTTGGCACGCGCATTCGATGATCCGACAGCTTGCATGATTCAATCGCCCTGCGGCAGACACCTCGCATCGTGCGGCAGGTGACGCTCCATCTGGTCTGACTTTGCCCTGGAAGCCGACGACGAGCGAATGAATCGTCAACCCGGCACGGGATCGCAAAGTTGTACGGCATTGATTGTCGGACACAGTCGATTTAACGCATAGTTTTCCCGCGTTAACTCAACGACTGTGCCAACTTCAATGAGCAATGCACTTCTCACACTGCTCGCCGCCGCGGCGGTATCTGCATCGCCCGAGGCTGTCGCTACAGGACAGGGGCCACCCGAGCAACAGCCCTATGGCACAGTGCTGTCGTTTGATTTCGAACCGGATGAAGACCGCGAACCCAATGGACTCCCCGACGACTGGAATCGACGCCGTGGGCCCGGATTTCCCCGCTACGTTAAGTGTGAAATTGACGACAGCCACAGCCACGTCGGCGACCAGAGCCTTCATGTCAAAGTGAACGGAGGAAAGGTCGCGTACTACTCGCCGTTCAATCAAAAAGCGGCGCTGATCGACCCCAGATTTAACTATCAGTTCCGCGGCTTCATTCGAACTGAACGACTGACGCATGACTACGCACTCTTTACCGTTTCATTTCTGAATTCCCGTCGACAGAGAATCCAGAGGTTTGAAACGAAACCAATCTCCGGCACACACGCCAGGTGGATTCCGCTTGAACTGGGACCACTCAAGCCGAACCCGGAAGTCCGCTATGTCGTCATTGGCTGTCATGTTGATCATCGAGCGAACGACGATACCAAAGGCGACGTCTGGTTTGATGGAATCTGGCTGGGAAAGATGCCACGTCTGACATTAATGCCAGATGCTCACGACCATTTCCTGACGCCTGACAGCGACATCGTCATCAACGCAGAAGTGTCGGGCCTCGAGTCCGATTCGCAATTCGAATTTCAGCTGGCTTTACGAGACGTTGCCGGCGAAGTCCTCGAACAGAAATCCTGGCCGCTCACTTCCAATGATAAGAGTGTCTTACCGACGAGCGTTGGTGGCCAGATAATCGGATGGCAAGTCGCAGCGCGAGAGCATGGCTGTTACTTCGTCCGAGCCGAGCTGAAACGTGACAACCAAACGATTCAAAGCACCGAGACAACGCTCGTCATATCCGAACCTGCTCAGTCACGACCTGCCGGTGAATTCGGGTGGTCACTGAACAACGGCCTGGGCCCACTCACTGCCGACGATTTATCGCTCGTCGCTTACGAAGCCGGGATCAATTGGGTGAAATTTCCCGTCTGGAGCTCGATGCACGAAGAGGATTCGACGAGTCCTGCAGAAGTTACCCGATTGCTTGACAGCCTGTACGACCGATCGATTTCAGTGGTGGGCCTGCTCAATGATCCCCCACGGGCAATCCGCAGCCAGTTCGCGAAGGACTGGACCGGTACCAGCGAAATCTTCGTGTTACCTCCCGACTTCTGGAGCCCATCACTCGAACCTGTGCTCGCACGATACGGTTCGACCATCGAATACTGGCAGCTCGGTGGCGACACAGACACCAGTTTCGCCAGCGTCAAAGACCTTCCGGAAACCATCGAAACGATAACGAAGCAATTCGATAAGCTCGGTCGCAATTCAAAAATCGGAGTCCAGTGGCCGTGGCCAGCGACGTCTCCCATTCCGACCGAGATTCGAAACCTTTTCACCACCATCGGAAACGAAGACGGACTGGATCTCGACGAGATCCAGCAGGTCTTCAGTGACCAGTCTTCCGAATCGGCGGAACAGTGGACGATGCTTCGCCCACTGCCTCTCAATAAACCGCTGACAGTCCGAGCCGGCACTCTGATCCGGCAGATGGTGATGGCACGGCTGAATGACTCGAAGGGAATCTTTCTCAGTGGCGTACTGGACGGCGACCGCGGACTGCTTAACGACGACGGAGCTCCCACGCCGTTGTTTCTGCCCTTCAGAACGACGGCGATGAACCTGCGAGGTGCAAACCACCTTGGCTCGTTCCAGTTGCCCGGCTCGCCGACGAACTATGTCTTCGAACGCGACAAGTCGATCATTGTTGTCTTTCCCGGTGAGACACCGTTCTCAACGGACATCAATCTGGGAGACGCGGTCGAACATGTCGACATGTGGGGACGCCGCAAGCCACTCTCACGGACATCCGAACAGCACCGTGTGACTGCGAATGGTGAACCCGTCTTCTGCACTGGCTGTTCGGAAGCGATGGCCCGGTGGAGACTGGAAGCGGGGTTTGAATCAGGCGTCATTCCAGCCGAGTACGGTGGGCATCCGAACGCGATCGTTGGACGCAACACCTGGTCGCAGGGTGTGAAAGGAACGGTATCCCTTAAGATTCCGCGCGACTGGGAAGCGCAACCTGCCTCCTGGGACATTGAACTCGCAGCAGGCGAATCCTTCAGACTTCCGACGACAATCAACCTGCCACAAACGGCGAGTCTGGGGACAGCTCAGGTTGTAATCTCGTTTGCCATCACGTCCGACCGCCGCAGAACGTTTGACGTTCACCGATCTCTCGAAATCGGCCTGGGAGACGTGATCGTCGACGTCTACACGAAGCCACTGCCGGACGGTCAACTTCTAATCGAACAATTCGTTTCCAACCGGACGCGACCGCGCGAAGTCATGAGCTTTCGATGCACACTTTCAGTCGGCGGGCACAAGAGTCAGACCGAGTTCGTCACGAAGCTCGATAATGAGAAAGACCGGAAGGAATATAAGCTTCCGAACGCTCAATCACTGTTCGGCCGCGAACTCTGGCTGAATTTTGAGCAGATAGGGGGGCGTCGCAATCTGAACAAGCGACTGATCATCGGCGATGACTGGAAAACGAACGCGACGCCAGCCGCTACGCCTTGACGATCGCGATCGCGTACGCGATCGTCAAAGATGCCCAGAAGCCGGGGTCGATCGAGCTGGCACTCCGCTAACCGTATCCGCGTCGAATCTCTGACGGTTTAAAGAGGATTTGAATCCGGTAGATGATTTTAGTCCGTGTGTGGATCTCGCCAGTCTTCAGGTCAAACCGCACCGGAACTTCCCGGACGTGCTTATCGACGACGGCGTGAAATCCTCGCTCCGAGAAGACGTCAATCAGCATCGAAATCGCCAAGGGGTCATGAAAAATTTCGTCTTCGGTATTCACATGCGCCCGGCCGGAAAGCGCGTGCCGTGTGATGATCGAGACAAAGCGGTCCCGGATCAAATCGACGATCCTGACGAAAAGATCGTTGTGCTCCAGTTCGTAACTGTCCAAGCGCCGAACGAGTTCCTGTCGAGCGTGATGAGAGATTTCCTCGGCCAGTGGCAGCGATCGGATGCGGTCATGAGTCCGCTGCTCCAACTCCAGAGAACTCTGGTACTGCAACTCCTTAAGAATGTTCTCCTCGACTTCGCCGATTGGGCCTTCCGCATTGACGAAGTGATAGTGGTACAACTCTTTCAAGGAATTCAACGCGTCCCAAGTCTTCTCTTTGAACACCTGATACCGCAGCCTCGCGGCACTTTCGTCGAGGTCCGTTGCTCTTAGTTCAACAACCGTCCCAATCCCCGTCTCGTTGACTTCGGCATTGTGAGCATCGATCTCCCGCCCGCGCTGCAACTGGCGTTCGATGCTGGTTCGCTCGCCAATAAACAGAACCATCGCGTGAATTGTCGGTCGACGAAAATTGATCGCGAGATTCGTGGTGGCAAACTCGTTGTGCAGTTGATTGATCTTGTCGACCAGCAGCTTCAGACACTCAACCTGAACTTTGGTCCGAGGAAACCCGTCCAGCACGGCACCGTCCCGGAAATCTTCGTCGAGCAACTTGCGAAGTAGAATTCCGACGACTTCCTTGTCGCCGACCATCCCGCCACCTTCTTTGATTCGTTCCGCTTCGGGCGACGTCAGAAGGTCACTGATCACAATCGGACTGCAGGTAAGACCCCGAGCCGCCACGATGAATCGGGTGTGCGTGCCCTTTCCTGAACCAGGAGCCCCGCCCAGCAGAATCAGCTCTTTGGGAAATCGAAGATTCGCGTGCCCAATCTCCTCTTCAAGGTCTTCCCAGACCGTCTTGAAGATCAGATGAGCATCTTTGACTTCCAGATCGACCAGTTTCTTATCCGAAGGTTTCGCGTTTGACATGACGGTGCCGAGGTTATTAACCGAAGAAAACTCACTCCACCGTCACGCTGGCGGTCAAGATGTTGACGGAAACATACTTCAGACGTCATCCACAAATGAAGTCGGATCACCAGTTTTTTCGATCGGCCGCGGTCTTCACGCCGCATCAGGCATCACGTCCCCTCCGACGCAAATCTGTCAGCAACTCCGCGTGTCCGAAATGAGTTCTCGATTCAATGAGCCACAAGGGCTGGAACGAGCATCGCCGGAGACACCTTGAGACATTTGCGCTGGGCCACGAATGGCGAAAACCACATGATCGTTCGAAACTGACGAGACCCCTTCGAACGGCCTGCCAAACATCAACCGTGTAAGCGCAGGCTGATAACAACGTGGGGGCCTGCAGATTCCCGTAGAACTCGCCCACGATCACGCGAGCGAGTCTGCGTCCGCCTGCTGGTTTGCGCTTCGACTCGAGGCTGCCTGTTCAAGACTCAGTCTTAGTATCCTGAGTTGCTGTGATTAGTCGGGTTAAATAGTGTCCCAAGTCGAGCGTAGTTCAACTATCGAGGGACTCCTCAACATTCCGGCACGACTGTGTGTGAGCAAAGACGGCTGGCTGCAACTGGCGAAAGACAATGCCCTTTTGGCCAGTTTCGTCGCCAGTTTTACATGCACACTGACACCTGGTTCAACCGACCAACCAGAACGTATTCATCGAATCAGCCTGGGCGATCCCAGGCCGTCTGACTGATGTTTCCCCTGACGTCGGGCTCTGGACAATGATTGGCAATTCTTTGGTCCATCTGGGTTTATCGTGGGTAGAGGTCGAGGCCGCCGCAGTGGAAGAAGATGGCGGTTTTGAAGTTTTCGCGATTGCGGTATCCGCCGACTC
>JBLFXD010000165.1:0-10279 GCA_047611045.1 Planctomycetaceae bacterium
CATCGCCTGGTTGGCGACCCACCAGCTGCCGGCGTAGATGTCGAGATCGTTTGACCCGTCTTGCAGGTAGACTCGCAGTGGCTTGTTCTCGAATTTGCGAACCAGCGACGGATACTCGTCGCCGCCTCGCAGCGAAGTGTAAGTTCCAATCGCGCTGAGGACTCGCCGAAATTCGTTGGGCCGTTCCCAGGCGGCGGTGAACGCGGCGATCGCTCCGGAACTGGCGCCGGCGATCAGTCGGTCGTTGGGATCTGTGCTGAGGTTATACGACTTGGCGACTTCGGGAATGATTTCTTCGAGCAGAAACCGGGCGTACCGATCGCCCATGCCGTCGTACTCGAAGCTGCGGTTGAGTCGCGGCTGAGCGTTCTTGTTGACTGCCGGAACGATTCCAGGACTGACGAAAATTCCAATCTGAACGGGCACGTCACCTTTGTGAATCAGATTGTCGAGCACCGTCTGCAGCTTCCACTGCTGCGCCTTAGGCAAACCGTCCTGCACGATCATCGAACAGGCTGGCTTCGCCGCGTCGTACTGCGCAGGCACGTAAATCGCGTACTGCCGAACCGTGCCGGGGAAGATCTCACTGCGCCACTCGAAGGGGCCTTTGATCTCGCCCTTTGGCACGCCGTCCTGCGGTATCGAATCCGGATGGACCGGGTATTCCTCAGCGGCGACACCGACTGCATGGGCGAAAACGAACACCGCAGAAAACGCAAATGTCGAAAGAATTGTTCGAAGCAAGGGGCGTCTCCATGAGTAAGTCGATGCCTGAATAAATCAGCGAGGATCGGCAGGGTGAAACAACAAAAAGGCCGCAAAGCACGCGAAGAGATGCTCAAGTGAGCGTGTTCATCCTCGCAGACTTTGCGACCTTCATTGGTCCGAAGCTGAATCCGTTGTTTGAAAGGTTCTACCAGCCGAGCGACATGTTCGTCTCGATGGCTCGTTGAGCTTCCTGCAGATCGACGCCGGTGTCGAGCATGTAAAGTCGGATGGCGTGGACCTTGTCGCCGGCGGCTCGGGACAGGCATTCGCGAGCGACGTCGCAGGGCTCGGAGTTTCCGTCGATTCCGAGGAGGCGTTTTGAGATCACCCAGATGTCTCGCGGCCGCTTCGTGAGTCGCAGGATGTCTTCTTCCGGGTAGTGAGATTTGGCGATCTCTTCCGCGTTTTCCCGATCGTCGGCCCAGGCAATCATGATGTGTGCGTTGGTCTCAATTTCAAACAGCGCCATGCTCGTGTCTCCTCGCACTTCGGATTCTGGAATGGGACGTGAACGCGTCTTAAGTATAGTCAGCAGATCTCAGTCCATCCACGAGTCCAGCTCAAACATCCAGCAGTTTCTGAAGTCGCGATGATTCGCGGAATTAGTGCTTGGCGCTCTTTGGCGTTCAGTCAACAAACTGAAACTCGTTCGAAAGCAGCAACGCCTGAGCCAGCATTTCCCATCCCGTCAACTCGTCAGGAAGCGAACCGCGAAACTGGCTGGCCATCGAGAACCGCTCCGCCGGGTTTTCGACGTTGGCGATTTCGAAAGACCAGTTGAACGAATCGAACGAAACGTTCTCGCGGCAATCGACGATCAGGTCGACCGTCGCTCCAGCAGCGACTTTGAACGGAGCCGAGTCGGTCCTCTTCTCACCGTGCAGAACGGGCCACCGCGTCACGACGTTCTGAGACGGAACGCTGAGAATTCCTTCAACGCCGTCGCCGTGCTCGGAGGAATGTTTCACCCGGCCCTTAACGGCGAAGCGGCCGGCATGCGGAGCGGTCCAGCGATAGACTCCGGCGTGAGTCGGGTCGCCTGGGTGGCCGCCACTGGCAGACAACGTTGTCCAGCCGAGTTTCAGATCCGGCAGCTTCGCCCCGCCCTGCCACGCCGAGCCCGTAAAGTGGGGCAGGTGTTTGAAGTCTTCGATGCGGTTGGTCTTTGAGTCAAATCGACCATACCCGTATTGCCAGAGCGGCTCGCCGGGTCCGTCACTATTTGTGGACTGCGAGAGGAATGCCTCGGCCAGTCGAACATCGTCCGCGTCTGGATCGCGAGCGAGCGTCCTCCGGAACAAGTCGCGAATTCGAATCGTCGGCGACGTCTTTTCGTTGAGACTCTTCGCCACGCGCCGAGCCTCTCCGACAAGAAACGGGCTGTTGCGTAAGTAGAGGGTTTGCTGCGGGACCGACGTCTTGAACCGCCCCGGACTGTGAGTGTCCGGTCCGGCGAAATCGAACGTCCGAAACAGGCCGGGGAGATTCTGCCGATCGATGAACCCGTAAATCGTGCGACGTCGCGGCGTCGGATCTTTCACAATGTCAACTGCCTCACCGCCGACCGTCAAATCAAGATCCCCGCCGACCGCCAGGATCGCATCCCGCATGGGTTCAAGTTCGAGCCGGTGGCGATTCATCCGCCAGTAGAGGCTGTTCTCTGAATCGATTTTCCGTTTGGCCAGCACGTCGACGCTGGCCTGTCGCCACGTCGCCGAATTCAAAATCGCTCGGTGCAGGTCTTTCAACGACCAGCCCGACTCGACCAGATGCGCCGCCAGCCAGTCGAGCAATTCAGGATGCGTCGGCGGTTCGCACCGCAGGCCGAAGTCGCTTGGAGTCGTCACGAGCGACGAATGGAAATGGTGCATCCAGACGCGGTTGACGATGACTCGCGCGGTCAGTGGGTTGTCTGGATGAGCGATCGCCTGAGCAAGCTCGAGTCGACCGCTTCGGTTTTGAAATGGTTTCCGATCCAGACCGGCGACAACTTCCAGAAACTGCCGGGGGACTCGCGGACCTCGATTGCCCTGACTGCCTCGACCGAACACGTACGGGTTGAACGGCTTGTCGCTTTCGAACAGCGGCATCGCGTTCTTGTGATCTTTCGGCTCGGTCGAACTCCGCAGCACCCCGTATAGCGAGTAATAATCCGCCTGCGGAATGGGATCGTACTTATGATCGTGACACCGTGCACAAGTCACGGTGAGAGCCATCGTGCCGCGTGAAATGACATCGAGACGGTCGTCGATGATGTCGTTAATGTTGTTGAGAAATCGTCGACCGAGAGTCAGAAAGCCCATCGCCGCGAGTTCGCTTTCGGGCAACCCTTCCTTCACCAGCCAATCAGCGGCAATCTGGCGAGTCAGAAACTGGTCGTACGGCAGGTCCTCGTTCAGGCTTCGCACAACCCAGTCACGATACGTGTAGGCAAACGGGTATTTCCGCTCTTCCTGAAAAACATACCCCTTCGTGTCCGCATACCTGGCGACGTCCAGCCAGTGCCGCCCCCAACGCTCTCCGTAGTGGGGAGATGCCAGAAAACGATCGACGAGTTTCTTCCACGCGTCTGGCGACTTGTCATTCAAAAAGGCTTGCGTCTCCTCGAACGTCGGCGGCAGACCGAGCAGATCGAACTTCAGCCGACGAATCAGCGTCGCGCGGTCAGCCGGATTGGAAGGGCTGAGTTCGACTTCGTTAAGCTTGCTCAAAACAAAGCGGTCAACCGGTGTTCTGATCCACGATTCGTCATCGACGGCTGGCAGCTCTGGCTTAGCGACCGGAGTAAACGCCCAGTGCCGCTTTGCCTGAAACGCCGCGTCAGGCCCTTTGCCGACGGACTTCGGCCACGCTGCGCCGCTTTCAATCCACGTTCGAAAGTCCGCGACCACATTCGGCGGCAGCGGATCATCCGGCGGCATCTGGAGATCTTCGTTCGCCGGATCAATCGCCTGGAGAAGCAGGCTGTCTTCGGGCTTTCCGGGAACGACGGCCGCGCCGAGCTCGCCCCCCTTCAGCAGTGTGTCGCGCGAGTCAACTCGGAACTCGCTGCTGGCTTTTTCGCTGCCGTGACATTTGAAACACTTTTCGATCAGCACCGGACGGATCCGAGTCTCGAAGAAATGCTCATCCACTGGCGCTGCGGCAGCGTCGGACGCGGCGGCGAGACTCAGTGCCAGCAGCAGGGCGAGAAAATTCAGACGTTTCTGAAGAGGCATGAAACACCGAATGCGGGAATTGGTGAGGGTGGAGCGGCGGGGAGATCAGGTTGTTCCTTTCGCGTCAGGCAGTCGATACCTTACGCAACCCGTTCTGCATCCAATCATGACAAACTGATTCAAACTCTGGAAGCAGCGGTGTCCTGGTGCCCGTTTGGGGATGATGTCATGTTTAATCAGCGGTTATTCTTTACGGTTTAGAGAGTCATTATTTCGAACGTCATTGATTCTGAGTTCTTTCAAAGCGAGTACGATTTCCAGTGATCGAAACACGCCAACTTACGAAACGATACGGCGATCTGATCGCCGTCAACCATATCGATTTGAATCTGGCTGAAGGCGACGTATTTGGGTTCATCGGCCCGAACGGTTCCGGCAAGACGACGACGATGCGCATGATCGCGACGCTACTGCAACCGGATTACGGCGAAGCGTACGTCTGCGGAAAATCGATCTACACGCATCCTCAGGAAATCCGACGGCTGATCGGATTCATGCCGGACTTCTTCGGCGTGTACGAGGACATGACCGTCGTCGAGTACCTCGAATTCTTCGCCGCCGCCTACCGAGTCGTTCCAGACAAACGGCGCAAGGTTGTCGAAGAAAAACTCGAACTCGTCGACATGGCCTTCAAGCGGGACGCGATGGTCAACCAGCTCTCGCGAGGTCAGACGCAGCGCATCGGTCTGGCCCGAGTCCTGCTGCACGAGCCTCAAGTTCTGTTGCTCGATGAACCTGCCAGCGGTCTGGATCCTCGAGCGCGTATCGAAATTCGCAACCTGCTCAAACGGCTCGGCGAGTTAAAAAAAACAGTCATCGTCTCCAGCCACATCCTCCCCGAGTTGGCCGATGTGTGTACCCGGGTTGGCATGATCGAGAAGGGTAACCTGATCGTCGACGGTCAGGTGGGCGAGGTCATGAAAAAAGCTCGCCAGCGAATCGTTCTGCAAATCCAGGTGAAGGGCGACACCGCCGAAACCGACCGCGCCGCCGCCCTGCTTGAACAGCACGATCTGGTCGACGCCGTTCTGATTTCACCGCAAGCAGTCATCGATGTCACCTTGAAAGCCGACACCGACGACTACAGCGACCTCCCATCAGCACTGCTCGACGCGAAATTCAAGCTGAAGCTGTTCCGCGAGGAAGAAGTCAACCTGGAAACCGCCTTCATGGAACTCACCAAGGGCCTGGTTCAGTAGGCGCAGGTTGCGCACCGGCCACCGTCACAAATCGAGTCCCGATTCTGTTGGCCCCCATCGAACTCTGCCGAAGAGGGGATGCGAAATATGGGTCTCAGAAGTCCACCGCATCGCCGCAGGCGCTCGCGACATCGCGTTTTAATTGTCCGACTCCACGTGCGACGGACGTCTCGGCATCGGGCGGCGGCATCGATGATTCACATGCAATCTACTTGGAATCTGAGGCGAAACACTGCTTTCGGGAACCAAATTCGGTCTGCGGGTAAGTTACGGAACTCTTGAGATATTCTTCCGGGGCGGAGCTGTGAATTTACCGCCACAGTGCCGACTCTCTCGGTAATGGATCTCGCTATGTCGCAAATGATCACAATTGCAGGGTATATCCCCGTTTCCGTTAGTTCGTTAGTTCCGAAATCTACGGTCGGCGTGTCACTTTACGTCAAGTTCGATGAACAGGAAATGCGTTTGTACTGCGACGCAGATGCCGTTTTCGAAAACGGTCATCTTGACACTCTGCAGGCTCGAGGACTGAACACTCTGTTCATCAGCTCAGAAGAGCGTGGCGAGTATCAGAAATACTTGCGTGATAACACGGCGAACATCGTCAGCGACGAATCGATTTCCGTTACGGCAAGGTTCGATTCCTTAAACAACATAATCCGAGATGTCCTTGCGACAGCCTTCAACGATCACGATCACGATCACGATCTCGACTCGACAGTCGATCAGGTCCGGAACTTAGCAGAATACACCGTAGATCTGATTGCCCGTGATGACATCATGGCGGTCGATCTGTTGGAAGTAATGCACCATGATTATCAGACATTTACTCACTCGGCCAACGTGTCGTACTACTGTGTCATGCTGGCGAAAGCCCTTCAAATATCCGACCCGCAAACGATGCGGGAGATCGCAACTGGTGCGTTACTTCACGACCTGGGCAAACTTGAAATTCCGGAAGCTATCCTTTGCAAACCCGGAAAACTGACTGACTGCGAATTCGACACCATCAAAAATCATCCGAGGACTGGCTTACTCTCACTTTCCGATCGCTCGGATTTGAGCTTTGCTCAGTTGATGATGGTATACCAGCACCACGAACGACTTGATGGCGGGGGCTATCCTGTCGGCACGGTCGGGGATGAGATTCACGACTGGGCCAAACTGTGCAGCGTGGTGGATGTGTTTGAGGCGTTAACAAGTAATCGACCGTACCGTTCCGGCCTGCCGATTTCGACCGCATTCTCAATTCTGGAACGGGACAGCGGCCGAGCCTTCGACCCGGAGATGATCCAATGCTGGAAGTCAACTATTCGTTAGTCATGAATTGCATCTTGGCTCAATTGCCGGATGAAGTGCAACTCCCTCAGAGTTGGCTTGACTGTGTCGATAAAACCGAGTTGCTCCCTACTATGGGAAACAATCGACGACGATTTGTGCGACGTCATTATTGTAAGAAGTGTGTCCTGGACCTTGGTCAGTCGCTTCCCGCGATCGCCCGAGATCGCGCGTTCCATTGCGCCTATTGTAGTGACGTGTCGCGACTCGGACTGTCATTTCTCCATAGTGCTGAATTGTACCCTGGAGAAGAATGCACACTGTGGACGGAATCTAAGAAAGTTCTGGTGACAGTTGCGCGTTGTCGTCGTATGAATTCTCGATGCTTCACGATCGGTGGAACGTTTACCGAATAGAGGGAGATCGGAATTCTTGATTCTTCCTGCGGACACCATTGGTTTTCAGGGATGGCAGCGACGCGCTGCAGCGAGGTGTTCGCTAACCATCAGACCGCGGCAACGCAAACAGGACCTGGATAATCACTCCAGCTCTACGTTTTCTTTGCGAACTCCGCGATCAGGAATTCAACGGACCATCAACGGCTGGCAATCTTCGTCCCGCCAATGCAGAACAGATGCTTTTCGCCTCGGATGAAGAGTTGTCCTTCTGAGATCGCGGGCGATGCGTAGGACCGCTCGCCGAGTTCGTTTTCTGACACGATCTCCATGTCCGGGCCGGGTTTGACGACTCGCGTCTGGCCGTTGTCGGCCTGGAAGTAGACGAGTCCTCCGGCGGTCACCAGCGACGCGCTGAAGTGACTGCCCATGCGTCCTTGCCAGAGCCGTTCGCCCTTCGCTGTTTCAAAGCAGTTCGCGGTTCCGCGGTCGTCAGCAACGATCAGGTAATTGTCGACCAGGACGGGCGACGGCACGTAACACTTCACTTCTTGCGTGTGCCAGGCGACGTGCGAGTCCGTCACGTCTCCGTTGCCGTTCGGCCGAACTGCCATCACGTGATGCGTCGGGAAGCCGGCGGCCATGTAAAACTTCTCATTGTCATAGACCATCGATGCGACGTACTGCTCGGTTGGACCTTCAACGTTCCAAAGCATTTTTCCTGTGCGAGGGTCCAGGCTGACGATGCACTTGCTTCCTGACAAAACCATCTGCTGTTTGCCGTTGATCTCGCGAATGATCGGCGTCACGTAGCTGCGAGTCTTGTGGCGACGAGGCGTTTTCCACACCGTGTCGCCCGTTTCACGATTCAAAGCGACAACGTAGGATTTCCCGTCGTGGTCGCCGTTGACGATCAGCAGGTCTTCAAAGATGACCGGACAACTGCAGAAACCGTGAGCACTGATAAACTCGCCCGGCTTCGTAATCCACTGACGTTTTCCGTCGAAGTCGTACGCGGCAACGACCATCTCGCCGGGAGTGATCGGTCGCGACTTGCCGACATTCGGAGCGGGGACCGTGCGGGTGCCGACCTTCAGGAACGCGACGTAAACGAGCTTGCCGTCAGTGGTCGGCGTGCTTGACGCAAAGCTGTTGAGCGAGTGTTTTGATTCGAGCGGACTTTCAACGACCGTCTTCTGCCAGAGCTGTTTGCCCGTACGCCGGTCGAGTGAAATCAGTACTCGCTCTTTCGTTTCAGGCAGGCAGCTGACGACAAAAATTCGGTCGCCCCAGACGGTCGGGGACGCGTGCCCTTCACCGGGAATCGGAACTTTCCAGGTAACGTTCTTGCCCTCGGCGCCGTCCCACGAAATCGGAATGTTTCTTTCGAGACTCGTTCCGTCGCCGCGAGGCCCACGCCAGCCGGGCCAGTTTTCGGCATGAGCAGAGAAGTTCAGGGCACAAAGAATGGTGACGAGGGCAAATGTCAGGGTTCGTGTCGGCATGAATTAACTCCAGGTTCGGGACGGTCACAGAGACACCGTGTTACTGAATTCGCCACGAATCGGCAATCGCTTATGCCAGATTCTTTTCCCGACAGGACGCGTGCGTTGTTTCGAAGGTGGATGAAATGGCAACGCGTGCGACGGTTCGGCACAACCTTTGGTGAAATTCATTCCGTAGGGTATGTCAAGCGCAGCGCCGGCGTACCGTCACGAAGTCGCCTCTATCAATGCTCTGGTACGCCAGCGCTGCGCTCGACATACCCTACGATTTACCGATGCGCTCGGTCCCTCAGGCAGGTTCCTCAGCCCACGAAGCTGAGTTGTGAGATCATCATCGACAGCCCGCAGATGATCATCAGCGTTGCGACACCGCTGGCGGAAATGAGAATCAGCAGTTCGGCGCCGACCAGCCTGACGATCAGAAAACGGCTTCCGCCCAGGCGGAACATTGTTTGAAATTCACGATCTCGCAGCTTCACCGTCAGGACGATCAAAAGAGCCAGCAGCGCGACTGTTACACTCGACATCGCCGCAAATGCGTAAGCAAAGACTCGCCGGAGCTGAACGACGAAACTCAGCAGTTCGTCGATCACTTCAGTCGGCTGCAAAACCTGAGAAGGATCGTCGGCGTCCAGGTAGCGACCCATCAAGAGTGTCTCGGCTTCGTTGTCGTTGGGGATTGCGATGATCGCCGTGACCGGAAAGTCTTCTCGTTCACCATGGAAATGGAATGACGCAGCATTGCTTTCGTCGATTTCGGTGTACTCGATGAGCGAGGCGTCATGCGCCGGCGGGCTCCCGTCCGTCGGCGATTCTGGATTCGTTTCGTTCTGCGAGGCGGATCGCGACGCCGGCGCGTGACCATGCCCGATTCCAGCGATAATCCACGCCGTGTGAATATCGACGAAAATGGCATCGTCATCCGGTGAGTCCGTCCTGGCGAGAACTCCGCTGACGCGCATCTTCAGCGGAAACGAACTGTCCAGCTCGAACAGATTCTCCGGCTCCGACGTCACCGAATCGCCCAAGCCAATTTTCAGACGATCGGCAACGTTTGCTCCGACGATGCAATCGCCATATCGCGACCATTTGTCCCCGATTGCCAGTCGAAGCCTTCGAAACGAAAGATAGGCCGGCGTTGTGCCGACGATCGGGAATCCCTCGGCTTTGAATCGTGCGAGCATTGGAATGGCGGTTGCGAAACCGCTGTCGGCGACTCGCTGAACTTCCCGCATGTTTGTTTCACGCGGCGGCTGGCCTCGGAAATACAAAGCGTGCAGCGCGAGATCGAACCGGCTGCCGGCAGCTCCGATGATCATTGGCGTCGACGCTGCTCGGGATGACAGCCGCGTTTCAACATGCCGACTGAACAATTCCATTCCGAGCGGCAGCGAAAACGTCAGCGTCAGGCAGGCAACAAGAACTGCCGACCGGCCTTTGTGGTGCCATAAGTGGCGTCGTGCGAGCAGGAACGTGCCGCTCATGACGCACACTCCGGGGCAATCGGAGTGTGTTCGGTTTCCGGGCGAAGTAACTCGATGCCCGACTGCTCTGGCTGCGAGAAATCAATCACCAGATCGAAGCGGTCGGTGAGACTATGATCGTGAGTCGCCATCACGAACGCGGCTTGCCGGCGTGTTGCGTGTTCGAAAAGCAGGTCAACAATTCGGTCTCGAGTGGCGGGATCAAGATTTCCTGTCGGCTCGTCAGCAAGCAGGAGTTGTGGGTTCGTAATCAAGGCCCGAGCGATGGCGACACGCTGCCGCTCTCCGTGAGAAAGTCTGTCGATGCGTCGTTGCAGGAGCGACGTTCTATCCACGAGGTGTTGCCGCGACAGCCGGAGAACCAGTCGAACTTGAAGTGCGGATCCTGAATCACTCGCCGATCGCGCGAACGTTCAAGGTCACTCCGCGAAA
>JBLFXD010000166.1:0-10270 GCA_047611045.1 Planctomycetaceae bacterium
AGACTGAGGGAAAATAAATCACCTCAGCATAAAGCCCCCTGCAAGATGCACTTCACCGTGCGCTTACGACGCGGGCGAGTTTACTCAGTCCAACGACTCGACCATTGGGCAGATATCCCACGTGAGCCACGCCGGTGAATGGCAGCAGATGATGCTCGCACATGCTTGTGAACGGGATGTCCCGCACGAGCACGATTTCGTCGTAGTCTTCAGGGAACGTCGTTTCGAGGTGTCGTGCAGGATCGAGATGCAATCCCGCAAACATCTCTTCGTACATCCGGGCGACTCGGCCTGGCGTGTCGAGCAGACCATCACGGGATGCATCTTCTCCGACGGCCTCAAGGATCGTACGGACAGCAGCTTCGATCGCGGGTTTGTCGACGGGCGAACGCGATGCTGCAGCCGAGCGTGCCGAGGACACCACAGAGTGTGATTCCTCGGTCGACCGTTCATCCAATGAGTAGGCTTCGAAGTCTGTGCTGGACTCGGATGCGGTCATGAGGTCGAGTGACATGTTGGGACTTTCTACTGGGCAGAAACTGGCAATGGCTGTGAAAAGAGGCGAAGTGGCGGATGCCGACTTCGCCTCTGGCGGGGAGAGAAATTCGTAATGAATGGTTGTGCCTAGCGAATCTCCGTCGTCATCACGCGGTAGGCTGCGTCGAGCCCGCGACGCATGGTCCAGCTCTGCGAATCACTGCAGCTCATGCCCTTCGCGTGATGCACTGCTGTCTGCAGGTGACGGACGGCGTGGGCGGGCATTTCGTGATCGCTGTCGAGCAGCGAGATTGCCGTCGTCATGTACTGACGGGCACACGCGTCGGTATGGCCGGAATTGTAGAGAGCAACTCCGCGAACGATCGATTGGTGAATCGCAGCCTTCGCGTCCGCTTTGCTCAACTTCTTTGCCGGCGGCAACAGAACAGCGTCGATGACGTGGATGACACCGTTGGAAGTTTCAATGTCGAGGGCAGTGAGCTTCGACTTATTGATGAAAGCACCGCTCTTGTTCGCACTGATCTTCAGCATCGGACCAGCCAGTGACGGAGCTTCTTTCAATTGCAGAGCCTGATCGGAATACACCCGACCTTGAACGACATGGTAAAGCAGAATCTGCTTGAGCTGGCCGATGTTTTCTGGCTTCAGAAGACTCTCAACAGTGCCCGCAGGCAGACGGGCAAAAGCTTCGTCAGTCGGTGCGAAGACGGTCAGCGGCTTGTCGCCAGATAGGGCGTCTACGAGACCGGCAGCCTTTGCCGCGGCGACCAATGTCTTGAAAGTGCCGGCCTTAACAGCCGTTGCCGGAATGTTGTCAGATGCTGGAAGAATGACCGAATCAATGACGTGGATGATGCCGTTAGAGCACTTGATGTCAGTCACAACGACCTTCGCGTTATCGATCATCACCCCGCCGTCCTTGACCGCGATGTCAACTCGTTGACCATTAACTGTTGCGGCATTCGACAGCTTCACGACCTTCCCAGCATCGACCGCACCGGCCACCACGTGGTAGGTAAGGATGCCCGTCAGCTTTCCCTTTGCTTCAGGCTTGAGCAGCCCTTCAACCGTGCCTTCCGGGAGCTTGGCGAATGCTTCGTCAGTAGGAGCGAATACTGTAAACGGACCTTTTCCCTTCAATACATCGACGAGATCAGCAGCCTGAAGAGCGGCAGCCAATGTCTTGAACTGACCAGCTGCAACAGCCGTGTCAACGATGTCCTTCTTTTCACCAGCCCGGAGTGATCCGGAAAGGGAGCAGACGAGACCGGCCAAAGTAATTCCGAGGATAGTGCGGCGATTCAACAACATGATCTGAGATCCTTAACGTGTTTGAGAGTGCAAGTGCTTTGATTGAGTGAAACAGGATTGTCCGGCGTGCAGGTTGATCAACCAACTGGTTGTAGGAATGACCGCTCCTTCGACCACAGAAATGACAGCTCGATTGCAACTCTTTCCTAAATCGATCTGTCCGACACTACTCTCAGACGAAACTTTGTTGAGCATTCAAGCAACGCGGCTGCCCATTCAGAGTGAAAAGCACATCCTCAGCCAAAGCGATCGAGGGCTGCATGCAGCACGAAAGCAGCTGACTGCTTCGGTGCCAATCTTGGAAGTAGCGAGGACTTGCATCCGAAAGCTCGGCATTCGAATGCAGTTTGAGCGCGGTCACCGACACATCTTCCATCCGATTGATGACACGACAAATCACGTGGCCGCTCACGCCTGTAGTCATATTTCGCCGCTCCGGTCGACCAACCCGGAGCCAGTTGCGAGGAGTTCGATGCAAGCTGCTCGACTGGTCAAGGAACGGTACAGGCGAAACTGTCAGATCAGCGTACAGACATGACTTGTAGTGATCGCTGACTCGACCGTGTAAGTTCCCTGCCGAGTGATCGCAGCTTGATTCAACCTGTCTCGCGTTAAACTCGGAGCCAATGGACTAAGCGAAGCGGACTGGTTGGTCGACACCTGCCGGCAATTCGGACACCGTGGAGCGAGAGAACTGTGGCGATTGCGGTGCGTTGTTTGTGCTGAAATTGTGGCGAGTATCTTTCTCGTGAATCGAATCGCCAGTGCCCCAACGACGTTGAAGTTTTGTTTGCCGTCGTTTTCGAATTGCCTGGAATACGGCTGTCGCACCGATCAGCATTGTTCCAGTCGCGGATGCCACCTGGGCATAAGTCATCTGTTCTGCAGATTCTTCCGGCTGCTCGTTGTCTGTCTCGGCGGTCGTCAGTCCCTGCAGCTGGTCTTCCAATGCAGAGTGAGCGAATGCCGCGACGGTTGCTCCCCAGTTCAGGGCCAACGACCCAGTAGTCGCTGGAACGATTCCGGTATGCTGAAATGCGGATAGGTGGTTAGTAGCACTCGACGCGGCTATTTGCTGAGCGGCCAATGCAGCCTGACGTCGGAGTCGTTGCCAACGGTCAGATGCCTGAGAGGGAACGTCGGTGGTGCTGGCTCGACCTTCAGAATCAACATCAACTGAGTGCTCGGCGGTCGATTGATCTGCCTTGGAAAACCGTCCGGCTTCCTGTTTCTCGCGCAGCTCCCGATTGAATCGTTCAGCCACGGTGCGATGTGCTCGCTTCTCAGCCAGCTGTGACTTGTCGGCTTCACGAACGTTATCAGCGGAGAGGTCGGACTCCGTCGGCGCCTCTCGTTCCAGCGAAGCCTCACGAGCGGCGGAAACATTTACTGATTCCTGTTCTAATGATGGCTCGCCAGGGTCGGAGACGAACAAAGATTCGACTTCAGTCGCTGCATCCCCAAGCTCAGTATCAGCGACGATCGGTTCGTCCAGTTCGGAGGGCAACTCGTCGACAATGACTTGCGTTCCTTCGTCGGCCTCTACTGTCGGCAAATCAGTGATTGCAAACAACTCTTCGTCACCAAAAATGTCGAGGATTGGTTGTTCGACGATGAACTCCGTTCCCAGGTCGAAGTTGTCGACGATGACGAACTCTGATTGCAGAAATCCTGGTGACGAGAAATCTTCGCGAAAGATTTCGTAGCTATCGATCACCAATTGATCGGACGTGCCATCGTTGTACTGGAATAAGTTGACGGAAACGTCAAAAACCTGAAGATCGCTATCCGTGTCAAACAGGTTGTTCTCTGGGGCCACGAGCAGTTGCTCGACCTGTTGAAGAACGCTTGCTCCTGTGGTGAGTACCGTCTCCGCGTTGCCGCCAGCCACGAAGATATCGACCGGCAACAGGTCGCCGGATGCCGATTCGAGTGTAAGGTAAATCACATCGCCGATGTACTCGATGGTCTGGCTGTCCTCATACCAGATCGAATCGATGAACCCGTTGAAGGTGCCATCGATCGCTGCCTGAAACGAGTCACGAATTTCTTCGTAACCGTCGAACCAGAAATCGCCTTCAAGCCACGACTGCGAAGTGTCCCAACCCCACTCCGGGATGCTCTCGACGAAAGCCGTTGCGTCGAAGGTCAGGTCGAAGGCGTACTCATCTTCGATTGGCGCCCAATTGAAGAAGTAGTCGCTTTCGTAGATGGCAGAATCGAGGTCGTAGCCGAGGTCGTACTCGACGTTGCAATCGTCCGCCCAAACGATTTCGGACAACGGAGTCGTCGCCGACAACAGACATCGAGTTTCGACTGACTCCGCAGCGACTCGCGGTCCGACTCGACCGAGTTTTCTGCGGCGAGAACTGGCTGAACGGAAGGGAAGAGCCCAGTTGGTCGGTACCGATAATCTCATCGTGGTGCCCGCATTCGGAATTGGAAGAGCTGAACCGCGAGCAGCCAGTCTGGCTGCTGTTTGTCGGTGCGTTCTTCCTCGTGATGTTCCGAGTCAGCCCCATTTCACTTTGAATTGAGGAACTGAAGGGACATTTGCATTCTTCGTGCCAACAAGAGTCGTAATTTCTGTAACCTGTTTAATAGTTGCCGTTTAAATAGTTTCGGTAACCCGTAGCGTGTCCTGGGAAGCGACGCAGAATGATACATTGAGGAATTGCGATCGCACTTCGCGTCGCCATTACTCAGTGGCTGAAGCCGTCTCGATCAGCCTTTGACACTGCTGCGTGAGCAGTGCAATTCGAAGCTTCAATTCTGCCAGTTCATCAACGGTCAGGATGCGGCTGACTTCGTTAAGCCTGCGTCCGATATCCTCAACTTGCCGGGTGTCGGTGACAGAGCCATCCTGAATCTGAATGGTGACCACAAGCAATTCAGCTTCCGCCAGATTCAGTTGATCTACCGCTGCAACTTCTGGCGTCTCGACAATCCTGTTCAGCGCGTTAATTGAACTTTGGGCGGCTGCTGAGGATCGTTTCCAATCCTGCTGGCGGGCGTGCCGGGAAGCCAACCGCAGCCACGCCTCACCACAGTTTTTCCGGTCTGAGATATCTGCTTCAGTAGCGACGGCGATCTCCTCGAAAACTTCAGCCTGTCGGCTCATGACGGTCATGATCTCGTTCTCTGGCTTGTCGATCCGCTCAAGGCATATCACGAGTTCTCCGTAAGCAGCAGCCAGACGTCGTCGCCCGGCGAGACTTTGATCCGACTGTCGGCGACAGAGATCGCAGGCACTCGCGCAGACAGAATGAGCTTGAGGGTCGTCCAATCGATTCAGTAGTGACGCGTATCTCAAAACGGTTATCGCTGTTTCCGTGTCGATTGTGGTTGCTGACGTTTCCGGGTCATCGGCCGAACCAGACCGCACAACCGCCTCGCTGTAATACCGGCGTGCCGACGTGAGATCAGCTCGCTGCTCGGCCGTTTCCCCCAGCAGGCGAAGAATCATCGAAGTGGCTACCGGCGGCACTGTTTCGGATCGTTGTTCTTCGGATCGTTGTTCGAAACCCTCGGTCGCGCGCAGAGCGATCTGTAAGGCGTGATCAGCAGACTCAAGTCGGCCGGAAGCCAGATCGATTTCTCCCAGACGGCAATGTGACCGAACCAGAATCCGCGTCGCGTCCGCATTTTCTGACGCCTCTTCCAGCAGATTGATCGTTCCCTCTGCGGCGATTTTGTACGAGCGGTAAGCTAAATCGTCGTCGTCAAGTTGACTCCAGAGATCTCCAAGAGTTTGCGCCCCGACAATGATTATCGAGGATGTCTCATCCTGCCGCAGCAGATCTTCGGTGAAAGTTTTCAGCAACGCTCGGGCTTCGTCGGGAATCAGCGGTGTCGTGCGATTCGTTTGGATCTGATCCTGGGCGACAGTCAAAGCGACGAGCCGAATTGACTGCAGCCAGCGCTCTTCTGCAATATTCGCCCGAGTGACGTTCTGCCCAATCAGCTCGTCGCGGAGCGAGACTTTTTCCTGCCATTCGCGACGGATTTGTCCAGTCGTCGAACTTCGCTGATACCGTCCCCAGTCGACAGCTCCCGCGACCAGGACGCCGGCGACGATTGCACTGACTCCGGCCATTCGCGGATTCCGGCGAGTCCATCGCCAGAGTTTCCCGACCGTGCCGACAGGCCTTGCCAGAACCGGTCGCCCATCGAGCCATCGCTGGAGATCGTCAGCGAAAGCGGCCGCCGATCTGTAGCGCAGCCGCTGTTCTTTCGACATGGCCTTGAGGCAAATCGTTTCGAGATCGCGCGGGATTCGATCGTTGAGCCGCCGCGGTGGAACCGGCTCTTCGTGCTGAACCTGATTCAGCACCATTCGAACGGTTCCACGAAACGGTCGTTCGCCCGTCAACGTTTCGTAAAGGACGACTCCAAGGCTATAGACGTCGCTGAGGCCCCTGACTTCATCAGGATGAGTGATCTGCTCGGGACTCATGTAGGCGGGCGTGCCAGCGATGGCGTCTTCGGCGGTCAGACTTTCCTCGGAATCCGCCAACTGAGCGAGTCCAAAGTCGACTACCAGCAGACGTCCGCTGGTTTCATCGATCAGCAAATTCGACGGCTTGATGTCACGATGGACTATTCCCGACTCGTGAGCTGCCTGCAAAGCCTCTGCGGCCTGACGGAGCCACTCAACAATCAACCTGACGTCCGAACTCAGGCCCGGTTCGATGCGTTCTCCCAGCGAGCCACCATTTACAAAATCCATCACAAGGTACGGACACTGGTTTGGTACTCCTGATTCGACGTGATGAACCGCGATGATGTGATCATGTCGGAGCGCGGCGCAAGCACGAGCCTCTCGTTCGAAACGTGCTCGTGCGTTGGGAATTGCAGCCAGTTCCGGCTTCAGCACCTTGACGGCAACTTCGCGATTGAGTCGTTCGTCGATCGCCTTGTAGAGCTCGCCGGTAGCTCCTTCACCGATTTTCTCCACCAGTCGGTAATGGTCGAGTGAGACCGGCAGCTCGTTTTCGTGAATCGCCAGGGCGGCGAACGGTCTCGATGTTGAATCGGCATCGAACGGTTCGAGTGGCGGGCTCGCCGCCGACCTGAGTCGCTGAATGAGGTTTGCGATTGCTGTCTGGTCAGGCGAGTCCAAATCTACCGTTGGGTGAACGCTTTGAATGTCAAGGCCGTCGGTTGCGGCCAGGGTGATGATGTTGTCAAGTCGTGCCTGACACTTCTGGCACCCATCGATATGCGTCGCGATCTCGGCGGACGAATTGTCCTCCAGCGTCTCGTCCAGAAAGGCCTCCAACTGTGAATCGCTCGGGCATTTCATCTCGGGTGCGACCTCACTCTACGATGTAAGGCGAATTGCCGGAGCTATCCAGTCTGGCGACCTCTTCGCGCAGCATCTTGATCACACGTGACTTTGCCACATAGATTTCTGACACCGGCAGGTTAAGAGACTGTGCGGTGTCGGCCGCAGTCTTTTGATCCACGGCAGTCATGTGGTACGCCGACCACGTCGTCGGTTTGACGCGTGCTTGAACATGAATGCCAGCTTCTTCGAGCAACTCCCGCTCGTATTGTGCAGTGATCTGTTCTTCAAGTTCGGCCGAAGCCGTTTCGTCGCTGATCTGCTCAAGAAGTCTGGCAGTCAGCGTATCTCCGGCACCTCGCCCCTGTTTACGGCTGTCTGCAATCAGGTCGCGAATGGCGTTTTGCGTGACCGTCTTGAGCCAGCCGCGAAAGCTACCGCGGCTGGAGTCGTAAGCAAAAGACCGCATTGAACGCACGAGCTTGGTCAGGACTTCCTGAGTGACATCGGCCGCGTCACTGTCCTGCAGTTTGTGGCGGCGGCACCACGCGAAAACCTGAGGGGCATAACGCTCGACGAAACGACCCCAGGCTTCACTGTCCTCAACTTCCTGCACACGCAGCAGGAGAGTGATGCTGGTCGACGTGTCGGAATTCTCGGGCATCAGGAATTTCCAGAAAAAGATTCGATCCCGTGCAAGATCGTCAGTTGAGGCCAGTATCCCCTCTGGCCGAACGAATTCAACCCGGGGAATTCAGGTTCGGAACCATGTCGACCACTTCACATCGCGTTTCACCTCTAAATGACCGGAGAACCTGGTAATGCTAATCAGTCTGAAGTCTCGTCGGCGCCGCAGGAGAGCGGGCCATCGATCTGTAAACATGGAGGCTCTGGAAGCTCGGCGATTGTTGACGGCCGCTGTCATCCAGCCGGGCACTGATGTGTCTCTGCATGATGCCGAACCAGGCGTTGTCGAGGCACAAAATACCGGCGGAGAAAACGACGATTCTGTGAATGCCGGCGCGATTGCCCGCATTGTAAATGGCGAACAGACAGATGAGTATCCGGCTGTCGGTATCGTTAATGGAGGCTGCACCGGAACGCTGATTTCACCCACTCATGTGCTGACGGCCGGCCATTGCGTTGAGGGGAATCGTGGCGGATTTATCGGAGACACCGCGGGCACGTTCTCGATTAACGGGCAGACCTTCCGGACTGTCAAAGTGACGCCGCACCCGCAGTACAACCCCAACGATTTCTCGGTAGGGTTCGACCTTGCCATCATGGAACTTGAAAGTCCTGTCGTCGGTGTTGAGCCGAGAGAAATCCTCAGACAGTCGCCGGTCGTCGGTCAGATGCTGACTCTGGTCGGATTCGGCGAGGCCGGCACCAGCCAGAACGGGTCCAACAATGGCTTCGGCGTCAAACACGTCGGCCAGACTCCGCTGGAGCAGGTGACGCAAAATCACATTTCCTGGACGCTCGACAATCACAACGAAGCAAACACGGCTCCTGGAGATTCGGGCGGCCCGGCATTCGTCGAGCTTGACGGCAAACTGGTCATCGCTGGCGTAACGTCCGGTGGAGCCGGAGACGCTCATAGCCTCGGCGGAGAATCTTTTGACACTCGCGTCGACACCCTTGCCTCGTGGATCGACTCGGTTGTCGGTGACACGGCACCGAATCCCGATCCGGATCCAACACCGGACCCAGACCCAACACCCGACCCGGACCCAACACCCGACCCGGTTGACGACGATCACGTCGACTCGCCCGGCACGGACGCAACGCCGATTATTTTCGATGAGAACGGAAACGGTTCGGGAGAGGGAAGCCTCGAAGAGACTGGTGATCGAGACGTCTTCCGTGTCGCGATCGCTGAAGACAGCAGCATCGAAATTCGCGTCGATGGATCCGACCTGGACACATACCTTCGCGTCTATGACGAAGCGGGGAATCTGGTCGCCGAAAACGACGACAGCGGCGGAACCCTGAACAGTGCTCTTCAGCTGAATCTGGCTGCCGGCACATACTACATCTCGGCTGGATCGTACGCCGATAGCGAAGCAGGCGATTACGCGGTGAGCGTTCAGGCCACCGCGAATGAAGTCCCCGAGGATCCTGAGACACCTGAAGATCCGGGAACGCCATTCGACGACGCTCGGCAGATCGATTTGCGAAACAATCGTGGACGAGTTACCGGGCGGCTACAGAACGCAGGTGACTCGGAGATCTACAGCTTCACGGCAGACGCCGATGGTCGAATGATAATGACCGTTCGGGGTCGCGGGGGCCTGGACACGATGTTGACGGTCTTCGACGCCGACGGAAACGAAGTGGCGTTCAACGATGACTGGCGAGGCACCGACAGCCGAGTTCGCCTGGATGTGCAGGCCGGTCAAACCTACTACGTGCAGGCCAGTGGCTTCGGTGACTCGGTCGGACGCTTCCGCCTGAACCTGCGACTCAGACCTTCACCGGTAGCCGTCAGTAATTCCGCAGCCTATACGGCAACGGACTTTGTATTCGCTCGAAATCCCGACTGGTACATGTTCGGAATCGGGTAGACGAGCCAATCCTCACCGATGAACCAGAACCTGGTTCTCAATGGGTCGTCGTTAAGCAAGCGTTGGATGAGGTCGTGCGGTCCCTGCAATTTACAGGGACCGCACATTGTTGCACCGACCTCTTCCCGACGTGTAGTATCGCGTTTGCTTTCACTCCGATGTAAATAGCAACTGTTTCGCCACACAACCGCATTTTCATCGCTACCGCTGGCAGCCAGCCCACACCCTCGTCGTTATCCGATTGATGGCGCGGTAGATGGCCTCTTCGGTCCCGACTGTAGTCATATTTCGGCGCGTCGGTCGATCCGACCTCCGCGCGCAACGGGATTGGCTGGCCGTTTTTTCGCAGCGAAGACTGGAAGGGATGGGTCGATTACATCGCGCGCTCACTGCGCGGAACTGGCCGACGAAAAGAACACGAAGTTGCCGTGCCATCGCAGAGCCCTCGCGACTGATAGAGGATGGAAGCCGATCCAATCAGTCTAACGGAGCGAAAATCGAACACCTAGATGTCGATCCGTGAATCAGGGCTGGATGCGAGGTGGGTATGTCGGTGTTTTGTTCATTCAGCCCAGTGTGAGGCGTCAAGAGCAATGTGTCATGTTGT
>JBLFXD010000167.1:0-10235 GCA_047611045.1 Planctomycetaceae bacterium
AACGACACCGCCACCGCTACGAATTCAACCCGGAATACAAAAAACAGTTCATCGAAGCCGGCATGCAGATTTCCGGTTCGAGCCCCAGCGGCCTGCTTGCCGAGATCGTCGAAATCCCGGACCACCCCTGGTTCCTGGCCGTGCAGTTCCACCCCGAATTCAAATCCAAACCACTGGAACCACACCCCGTCTTCCGCAGCTTCATCGAAGCCGCCCTGCTCCGACACAAATCAAGAATGCAGGTCGGCGTCTGAAGTTTCCTACGCAACGTTCTGAAAAGTGTGCCACTGGCTTTGCCAGTGCGAATATTTTCTGGGCGTACCGATGGGATAAAACACTGGCGGAGCCAGTGGCACACGCTCGGTTAACTCGCTGTTCGAAATTCGAAAATAATTTCGAAAACGTTCCTACGAGACGGCTTCGTCAGAACGTTCGACGATGGCGTTGACGGCGTCGGCGTTGCCGAAGACGAAGAGGCTGTCTTCGGCCTCGATGACGGCATCGCCGGGTGGAGGCATCAGACGTGCTCCGCTGACGCGTCGAATTCCGATCACCATGACGCCACGGGTGCGGAAGTCGGTTTCCATCAGCTTGAGACCGACGTAGCTGCTTTGCGGTGAGATCTGAATGTCGGCCAGTTCGAGTTCGTTGCCGCGGCTGTCGGCGATTTCGATGAAGTCTTCGATGCTCGGATTCAGCATGAAGCGAGCCATCTTGACCGCTCCCGTGCGGAACGGACTGACGACGCGAGTGGCTCCGGCGCGTTCGAGTTTTTCGACAGCCTTTTCGTCAACGGCTCGCGCGATGATCTTCACTTGAGGATTCAACATCCGTGCTGAAAGTACGACGTACAGATTGTCGGCGTCGGTCGCCAGGACGGTCGTCAGCGAGGTGGCTCGATCAATTCCGGCCGACTTCAGAACATCGTCGTCAGTAGCGTCACCGATGACGAACGGCCAGCCGTGTTCCTGACAGACAGGCGTGATTCGATCTTCGTTATGATCGATGACCACGATCGATCGGCCTCGTTCGGCGAGGTATTCGCAAATTGCAAGTCCCATGCGTCCCTGGCCGCAGACGATGGAGTGCCCTTTCAGGTCGCTGATTCGATTCTGCATCCGTCGCCTCTCCAGCATCTTGTGAAAGTCTGCACTGACAATCCAACTGCCAAGCTGAAACACGCTGAACGTGAAAATCCCCAACCCGACAGCGAGATACGCAATGACAAACAGCTTGGACGCTGTGTCAGTTCCCGGGTCGCGCGACCCCACCGTCGTCAGCGTAATGACCGCCAGGTAAAGACAATCGACCCACCCGCCGTCCGTCGTCAGGCGGAAACCGACCGTGCCAAACAGGGTCAAAGCCAGCAGCAGGCCGATTGTCGTCAGCACCGTCCTCATCAGATGTCGTATCCGTTTCGAACTGTGAAATTCATGGCCGTTTCAGGTTTGAGATCTTGTCGAGTCCCAGCAGCTGCTTGACCTCGTCAAAACCCAACATCTGTGACGAGAGATGATCGACTCGCCCTTCGTTCAACATTGCCTCAGCAAGCTGCCGCACCACGTGGCCTGTCGCAAGTAGCGTTCCCACCGGGTCGACGACAATTCGGAAACCAAGCTGCTGCAACTCGTCAGCCGGCAGGATCGGAGTGACGCCGCCGGGCAGCATATTAGCGAGTTGCGGAAACGGGACATCCCTTGCGACGCGAGCCAGTTCGTCGGCCGATTGTGGAGCCTCGACAAAGCACACATCGGCTCCCGCTTCGCCGTACCGGTTAGCTCGTTCGATGGCTGAGTCCACCCCCTCGACAGCTCGTGCATCAGTTCGTGCGATGATCACAAAGTCGGGATCGTTGCGGGTGTCGAGTGCTGTCTTCAGCTTGTCGAGCATCTCGTCGGCAGGGATGACCTGCTTCCCGCTGAAGTGTCCGCACCGTTTGGGAGCGACCTGATCTTCCAGCAACATTCCCGACGCACCAGCCCATTCGAAATCACGCACGGTGCGAGCGACGTTGTGCAGATCGCCGTGCCCGGTATCGCCGTCAGCGATCAACGGCACCGTCAGACGGTCAGCCATCCGGCGAATAGCTTCGGTCATCTCAGTTAGCGTCGTCAGGCCAACGTCGGGAACACCCAGCACGCTGGCTGAAACTCCAAAGCCCCCCAGAAACAGCAGTTCAATCCCGGCATCTTCCAGAATCCTCGCTGTGAAAACGTCGTGTGGCGCGAACGATCGAATGATCTTTTCGCCGGCCAGCATCTGCCGCAGCCGTCGATGCTTAGGCGGTTGCAGATTATCGGGTTCAGGTTCTTCGACACGCGGCATTTGGCAGACTCGATGATCAGTTTTTGAAGTTCGAGGTTTTGGAACGCAGAGGTCGCAGAGAAAAAAGACGCTGAGAAAAAGGAGACTCTCCGTCCCTCTGCGAGACCTCTCCGAACTCTGCGTTCTAATCTCCGAAGTCCGTCACGAGAAACAACTGGGAAGTCAGAAATTCTGGCTCACCTTCGTAGCGAATAACCAGCTCAGGAGCCCATTTTTCGATTACCGCGCGATCGGAATCGCTGAATGAGTCCATCGGCCGAGCACCGGACAACGACGTCGCCTGCCGATGAAGGATGCCTTCCTTTTGCAAATGCTCAAACCGCCACGGCGCGAGAAACTCGGAGGTCCCGTACGTCGTTTTGTAACGGAGCACTTCCTTCCAGTTAACAAGAATGTGAGTGATCCCTTCGCTCTTCAGTCGCTCTCGGATCTCTTTGGTCGACCTCATCTTCTGCTCAGCAATGGGGACGTCCGGCTCGTTAGCCGAGCACCACTGTTCGAAGATCGAAATATCGAACACCGTATTATAGACCAGCGGAACGCGCACATCGAAGACCTGCGCTTCGCCGACGAAAAGGACCTTTGCGTCAGTCGGCAACCGCATTCGGTTCAGGTAGGCGACGGGTTCCGCGGTGAATTCCGATTCGTCGCGAATCTCTGCCAGGTCACCCAGCCAGGCGTTGAGGCCGCAGTTCACCGTCGTGATGAACCCCAGATTAAACAGCACGCACAGTCCGACGAATGCTCCAGCCGCGTATCGCCAGAGTTTGTTCGTCGTCCACCAGACTCCGCCGCCGGCCAGCAACGCCACCACCGGAATGAGAGGAATCCAGAATCGGTCCAGGCGGTGAGTCAACACCCACCAACTGAGAAACAGAAAACCGACATACAGCCATAGGCTGCCGACAATGCGACGATTCCACTTCGTCAGAAACGCCAGCGGAGCCAGTGAGAACATCAACGGGCTCAGCCAGTCGCTTTTCAGCGTCACATCGTAAAACTTCACCAGCAGATCGAACGGCTGATAGTGCGACGGACTGTGAGCGTGTTTCCAGTTGGCTTCCAAAGTCGGCGGCCAGTCGATCCCGTGAAACACGCTATTGAGCAACGGGTAAACCGGGTTGCCAGTTTCGTAAAGATTCTTCAGCAGCCACGGGCCGATCGCGGCGCAGCAGCCGATGCCGAAAACGACGAGCATTTTCGACGCACGTTTAGCCAACGGGGTTTCGCTTTGAGTTTTCCATTCGAGTAACAGCAAGACGGCGGCAGCAGGAAACACGACCGACAACAGGCCCGGATACTTGCAGGCCATCGCGCTGCCGGACAGCAATCCGATCAGCATCGTGAGCCGTCCGGCATTTGGCGTTGATGTTTGAGTTTCGCCCGTTTGCGTCTCGGACGCCTGCGTCTGCACTCGGATGATGACTGCCAGAGTCGTTGCCATCAGAAAGAACGTCAGCCCGCCCTCGGCGTACGCGATGATTGAAATTCGATACGTCCACGGAGTCGACAGGTGAATCAGCATCCCGGCCCAGGCGGCTCGGCGATCAAACAACCGGTCGGCGGCGGCGAAGACAGCGAGCCCCGTCAGCGGAGCAAACGTCATCAGCACCAGCTTGCCGGCCAGCGCGCCCAGGTACCAATCGCTGGACAGCTCCATGCCGAGCAAATGGAACATTTCGGTTAGGAACGGAAAGCTCGTATAAACATTGTGAGGCAGCATCTCAATCGCCCCGTTCATGAACCATTCTTTCGGTCCCTGAATGTGGTACTCCTTGACGTCAAAATCGGTTGACGGGAGCATCGCTCCGAGCGCCATCGCCGCGACAAAAAGTCCCATCGCCAGGCCGGCAAGTCCGCGAGCAAGAATTCCGAACGGGATCTGACCTCGCAGCAGGACGGCGCCGAGTCGACTCATTGAGAACTCGGAGTCAGCAAGCTTCGGCGATGACTTGCCGGTGCCAGCCGATGTTGCAGACGCAGCCGCCGAACTTGACGATCGATCCCAGGTTCGGCGGATGGCGAACTCGATCAATGCGAAAACGAAGAGTCCAATTCCGAGCGTTTCTCCAGAGAGCGTCCCGGGGACTCGTTGAGCCAGCAGCCCCGTCCCCAGAACCAGTAACGAAACACCGGAGAGCCCGAGTCCGAATGCGAATACCGTCTTCTCCACTCGCCGAAGATGTGTTCGCAGCCCGAGGATTCTCAGCAGGATGTGCCCGAGTCCCCACACACCCGCCATCATCCACAACCCGACGAACAGAATCGGCAGGCGTTGCGGGAAGTAAGCCCAGCCGCCCGCTGGAGCATCGGGGTGAGGGATCACTGAATAGATTAAGAGGTCCGGCAACTCGATCCAGACGTCAGTCCGGTTGACCGTTGGCGAGCTGTTTGGCAAGTCAATCCGAAAGAAGAAATACGCGAACACACACAGCCAGATAATTCCGGCGCAGATTTTCCACGCCGGTTGTTTCGAGCCGTCTTTTGGCAGATTCTCGGACATGGGCGGGAGGGTAGCGGCGACTCGCCCCCTGTTGTCAAGCGGGCCGAACTCGCCATCCGCGTCCGATTCGCTGGCCATGCTTGTTCAACCACCGCCTCACCCGATACCGTTTTCGCCTTCCCGCCGGGCGATCCCGATTGATCGACCACTTTCACCCAAGAAACAGCACCTCCCGAGACAATTCCATGTCAGAAGAATCCAACCAGGACGATCTCGCCGCCGTCGAAGAATGCGCCGCCGTCTTTCAGAAGATCAACGACGAATTATCGAAGGTCATCGTCGGGCAGAAGGACGCCATCGAGCAGGTGCTGGTCGCCATGCTGGCTCGCGGCCATTCGCTGCTGGAAGGTGTGCCGGGCCTTGCCAAAACACTGCTGATCAGTTCGCTGGCCGAAGCGTTGCAGATGTCTTTCAAACGAATTCAGTTCACGCCGGACCTCATGCCGAGCGACATCACCGGCACGGAGATCATCCAGGAAAACCTCGAAACCAAAGCCCGTGAATACAAGTTCCTCCCCGGGCCGCTGTTTGCAAACATGGTCCTCGCCGACGAAATCAACCGGACGCCGCCGAAGACTCAGGCCGCCATGCTGGAAGCGATGCAGGAACGACACATCAGCGCCGGCGGCACGATGCACGACCTGCCCGATCCGTTCTTCGTCCTGGCCACTCAAAACCCGCTCGAACAGGAAGGCACATACCCGCTGCCGGAAGCACAGCTCGACCGGTTTCTGCTCTATATCAAAGTCGACTATCCGAGCGGTGCTGAAGAGTGGGAAGTCGCTCGTCGAGTCACCACCGGCCAGATGGGCAAGATCGAGCCGGTCATTTCGGCCGAGCAGATCGTCGAATTCCAGAAGCTGGTCACTCAGGTTCCGGTCAGCGATCAGGTGCTCGGTTATGCCTGGGCACTCGTCCGGGCCAGCCGACCGGGCAGCGAAGAAGCCCCGGATGTCGTCAACAAATGGGCGAGTTGGGGAGCCGGACCTCGCGGCGTTCTGACTCTGGTCAGTTGTGCAAAAGCCCGAGCCATCCTGCACGGCCGCTGCCATGCGACGACCGGCGACATCCAGGCAATCGCCCGCCCTGCCCTGCGACACCGCATCGCCGTTAACTACGCCGCCCAGGCCGCAGACATCAACAGCGAAAAACTCGTCGACCTGCTGATCGAAGCCGTCCCCGCCGACAAGCAATACTCTCAGCCCGCCGCGTAGCTCGAACATTCCGAATGGGTATGTCAAGCGCAGCGCCGGCGTACCATCGTGAATCGGCTGCGGATGAAATGGTACGCCGGCGCTGCGCTTGACATACCCATCGGCGTCTCAATTTCGCGTTTTGTACTTGCGAGCTTTGCCGTCCGCGCCGATCTGCACGGTGTAATTTGAGCCGTCAGCGGCGACGGACATCTTGACGAAGACACCGTCGCACTCGCCCAGCTTTCCGACATTGGCGATGAACTTCGCCGGCGTTTGCTGGTCGGCCGCCAGATTGACGTTCTGGTGAAGCTGGTACAGATGCTTCAGCGACTCGACTTTCCGAAGTGTCTGCTGAGACCGCTCGTGCCCGCCCTTCGTTGGTCCGTTGCACATAATCGCCACGACGGGGTCGATTGCCATCACAAGTGCCGGGTTGTTGCTCGACGGCAGGCCGTGATGCGTCACCATGAAAACGTCGACCTTACCGATGGGATTGTTCGGGGTGACAAGCTTCGCCTCGATGTTCCAGGTCAGGTCTCCGCAGCAGAGGAACTTGAAACCGCCAAATGTCGTCAGCAGGCTGACACTGGCCGCGTTGTCGGACTTGTCTTCGGGCATCGGTTCGTGAAGTTTCGCGAACGGATTCGCATTGCCGGTGTTCTTGATGACTTCGCGACTGGCCGCCACCACTTTCATCGCAAGCGGCGTGCTGCCTGTCTTGATCGGAAGACTGTCTCCGGCTTTCACCGTCTTTGACTGATTCTGAGACGCTGCCCGGTACGCCACGATTCGATCGACGAACTTCGCATCTTCCTGAAGCGAGTCTGGAATGCCGCGATCCCAGAAGGTGCCGATCTTAATCTTCTCGGTCAGTGCCGCGTGGTTTCCGTAGTGATCGAGGTGCCAGTGTGAAACCAGAGCGTGATCAATCTGCTTGATCTTTGCATGATTCTTCGCGACGTCGACGATGCGATCACGGTCGCGGAAGTCGTAACCGGGGTACCCCGAATCGATCAGCAGCGACTCGCCTTCCGGAGTCACGAACAGCGTCGCGGCTCCTCCTTCGACGTCAATGAAGTAGACATCCAGGCGACCGTCTTTTGATCCGGCATTCGCGAACGAAGAAGCGGCAGCAACTACTGCCAACCCAGCAACAAGGCACAACGTCAACCGCATGGCGAAACTCCATCGAGGCAAATCAAGGGACGCTCAAAACAAGCGACGACTTTAACTCGCCCGACTTCTGGAGTCATGCGTACGAGCCGAATGGCTCCTTCGTGCCGTGCGACTCAAAGATCAACACGCGGCCGGCTGGCTGCCACTTTGCCGCTCTGAAGTTGAGCGTTCAATCGCTCGAACATGTCACGATCCAGCGGATGAAGTTGTTCGGCTCGAAGTCCGATCTCCACGGCGTGAGCCAGCGTTTGCCTCGCCAGCTCCGGGTCGCCGGTTTCCGCCCGGACGAACGCCAGATGCAGGAACGTAGTCGGCGAGTTCGCGGCTTCTGCAGCCGAGATCAGATCGTCGGTCGCCGCTCGCAGTCGCGACTGGGCCAACTTCACGCATCCGCGAGTGTCAAGAAGTTGCGGCACTGGCCCTGCCTCGGCGGTGGCTCGATCAGCGAAAGTCATCGCTTCGTCCAGCAGCCGTCCGCGCATCGCCAGATTCCACGCCAGCGAATTCAGAGTCGGTACGTGCCGACTGTCCACTCGGAGTATCGCACGGTACAGCTCTTCCGCTTCCTCGTACTTTTCGCCAAGTGACAAGACGTCAGCCAGACACAATTTCAGCTCCAGCGACTCCGGCTGTTCCTGGCTCTTTGCCACGAGATGCTGCTCAACCAGTTCTCGCCGACTTCGACTCGAACCGACACTCAACATGTCGCGAGAAAGATTGCCTGCGATCTCAGCTGGAAGCTGCTGCCAGACGGCGTCCAGCAAATCGAACGCTTCCACATCGCGTCGCCTTTCCAGTAGCCAACGCACGAGATGCTCCACCTGTTTCGGTTCTTCGTCGACGGCCGCTCGCAGGTAACGATCGGCTGCCTGACTAAGAGCCGCTTCATTTGCTGACGCATCGTGGCGCAACGCCTCGCGGCAGGTTTCCGCAGCAAGCAATAGATGTTCCGATCGCGTTTCAATTTCGGATGACGCTGCGACGAAGCTGTCGAGTTCTGCAATGGCCACCGAAGTTTGCCCGATCGCCAACAGGTATCGGCATCGCAACCGGGTCAGTTCAGCCGGTGAAACCGTTGTGGGAAGGTGCTCGATCTGTTGCCGAGCTTCCGCCAGCGAGCCCACTTGAATCTGATGAGTAATGAGATCGCTCAGGAATGCCGGATCGGCAAACCCGCTTCGTGCCGCTTGAGCAAACTGCGGAGCCGCCTGTTCTGGCAGTCCGACCTGAATGTAAAGCCTTCCCAGTCGCCAGCGATCGGCGTCACTCATCTGTCGCCGGTCGTCAATCTTCTCCAGCAGACCGATCGCCATAAGATGGTCTGCAGGCCTGGGCGAGAGTTGCAGCACCGTGGCCATCGTCCTCACATCGCGAATGTCGATGGCCGGATTCTCAGCCGCGTTCTGATCCATCAGAGCCGTGGCTCTTTGGAACTCTCGATAGCTCTGCCGATTCGCCAGGATGATCGCCAGACTCCGGCGAGCGGCCTGCACGCTCGCGGTCGATGTTTCGGACTTTGACGACAGGAGTTTCTCGAGCAGAGGCTCGGCCATCTCCGGCCGCTCGTTGCGGACGTACAGATCCGCGAGCTTCAGCAACGCTTCCGCATCATCGGGCCGTTGCTCAACGTGTTGTTGAAGAATGCTGACAGCCCGCTGCAGGTCTCCGAACGCGTCGTACGTCTGTGACAATCCGAGCGGTGACATCGTCGGAGCATGCTTCTTGAAGACTTCCACGGCCTGCTCTGTTCGGCCGTTTTGAAGATAGAGCTGCATCAACGAAATCGCTGCCGCACCGTTCTTATCCGACTCGAGCAGTGTCATCCGAAATTGATGCTCGGCCGCTTCGACTTGACCCGTCGCGGCAAGACTCTGCCCTGTCAGTCGCGAGGTTTCCGCAACATCACCCGACAATTCTGCAATGCGAATCCTCAACGCAAGCAAGTCGTCATTGTCCGAATTCTGTGTGTGTGTCTGAGCAATCAGCCGACGAGCTTCTTCGAACTCGCGTTTCGCCACGAGCACTTCAGCCGAGAGAACCGCCAACTTGACCGACGAGTCGTCTGCGGCTTTCGCGGCAACGAGTAGTTCGGTGACTTCATTCCAGTCTCGTGCAACCTCCGGAATCGTCTCGTTGTAACGAATCAGGTGTCTGACAAACTCCAGCCTGACAGTTGGAATGTGGACAAGCTGCCGGTACTCAGCCAACGCTTCCGGATACCGACCGGCCGTTGCCAGCGTCGACGCCAGTCCTCGACGAGCCTCGATCGACTGCGGCGAATACTTCAGCACTCGGCGATAAGCGACCAGTCGCTCTTCAACATTGCCGAGTTTCCCGTAGCACTCCGCCAGACTCAGATCGACTTTCAGCAATTGTTCTGGTGACTGGGCCAGAATTCGGCGAGCCGCCTCAAGCAACTCCGTCGCTGCCTGCCAGCGTTGTTCAGCCATCGCACCGCTCGCTTTGACTCTCAGCCGTTGCCCGTCCGTAATCTCGTTTCGCGGAAGCTGATCCAACGAAGAAATTGCTTGATCGACCTCTCCATGAGCGATCGCGATATCCGCCATCAACTGATGAATCGCGATCTTGTTCTCGGACGTCGACTCTTCCAGCACGCTCGTCGCCAGAGCGAAAGCCTGTTTGACACTTCCAAACTCCGCCTTGAGTTCAACACGCTGAAGATCAAGCTGCCGCTGATGCTCCTTCGACTGATCGTGGCGGGCGAGCAAAGTTTCGGTTTCAATTGCGATGCGGCGAGCCTTCGGACGCATTCCTTCCGATCGGGCCTGCTGGGCACGAGCGATGCCAACTTCACCAGCCGCGTGCAGGACTCGGAACTTCGTTGGTGCTACCGCGAGAGCGCGATCAATGTCCTGCCCCGCTGCTTCCGGCTGCTTCGTTCGAACTCGAAACTTCGCGCGAGCGACCCAGGCGTCGGCATTCTGCGAATTGACCTGCACGAGCCGCAGCATCAATTGCTCGGCTTCGTCGGTCTTCCCAAACTCCGCGTGCTTCAGCCACGCCAGCCGTTCCCA
>JBLFXD010000168.1:0-10184 GCA_047611045.1 Planctomycetaceae bacterium
ACACCCACGCTCCTTAATTGCTGGTCGGGCCGGTGTCGAATCTTGCCTGCGTGAACATCACGACGGCTCCGAGGAGCGAGAGAACGGCGGACACCAGAAATACCCACGGGCCCATGCCAAGGCCCTCGATCTTCAACGTGCCGATCGTTTCGGTTTCGACGAAGAGGAACATCGCCAGCGGCGGTCCGATGAAGCCTCGGACGCCGGTCAGGAAGACGTGGATCCCGTTGTAAAGCGAAACGTGTTCGGGCTTCGCGAAGTACATGCTGCCGGTGATCCAGTTGATCGATCCGCCGCCGTTGCTCAGAGCGTGAATCGCACCGCCCAGAAACAGCGGCCACACCTCGCCGATGATCCCTCCGACGGCGTAAAACACGAACGCGAAAATCTGTAACACGTTGAAGATGCCGCGCGCGGTCATTGGGCTTTTCTTGTCCATGTACCGTCCCCAAATCGGGGCGGTCATGATGAGCAGAAGCACTGGCATGACGGCGGCCACGAAGCGGATCGTTGAGTCGGACGCTCCGGCTTGTTCTCGCATGACTCGCGGAACCAGATACAGACCGAGGTGGTTCGCGATGCCCGCCAGAGCGAAGCCGACCTGGTAGAGGACGAATCGCCGATCGCTGAAAAAGATGCGACAGCCTGTCATGAATGCCTTGAAAAGTCCCTCGCGGTTCTCCTGCTCGAACATGGAAATTCGACGGACGGGAATTTTTGAGTAGTACCACGCTGACGAGAACAGCATCAGGCCCATGATGCAGAACAGGCCGGAGTACCAGTTCGGCCACAACGCGAACCACCACCAGCCGGTTAGCGTGACAGTAAGGGCGGAAATCGCCGAGACGGCCCGCAAGAGCCCAACTGCCGCGCTGCGATGAGTGTCCGGATAAAGCATCCGGAACATGTTCATCTCGGCAACCTGCTGGAACACTTTCAGGAGGAACGTTGCGCCAATCAGCAGTGTAAACCACGTGGCGCCGTCGGATGGGATCAGCGTTCCGAACAGCAGCAGACCGATCAGGCAGTTCGGGACAGTAACCAGCAGCCGCATCGGAACAACGCTGCCGATCCTCGTGACGAGCAACCCGAACAGACAGCTTCCGAAGAAGAACGACGCCAGCACGGCCTGATGCCAGACCTCGGCGTCCAGCAGTGTTTCCAGCACGACCAGAGCGATCGGGAAAAGAACGAGATGCACGCCGTTGCCGATGTTCGAGACGGCGTCGAAGAACAACGCCGGTCGGTAGCGAGTTGGAAACCGGTTGAGCGCTCGCTGGATCGGACCGGGAGCGTCGTCAGACGGTGGAGTTTCGGTCGACAAGTGGCTGGTTTTCGATTGAGGCCAGATCGGACGAGTGCAGGGTGGGCATCGCCCACCAACGGATCGACAATTGGTGAGCAGTGCCCACCCTACGAAAAAGAGCCCGCGGCTTGAAACAAGCCACGGGCTCTGGTTGTGAGTTTATCGTGCGACGCCGAAACTTCTCGACCGTCGTCGACATTTTCTGGTCAGGCCGATTTTCGAGCGTCGACGGCAGCGGCAACGGGCAACATTAACGTGAATGCGGTGCCCTGTCCGACTGTGCTGGCGACTCGCATTTTGCCTTTGTGAGACTCGATGACTTCCCGACAGAACGCCAGGCCCAGGCCCGTGCCGCCCTGGCCGTTGTCGTCCGCTTCTTTGGTCGTGAAAAATGGCTTGAAGATTTTCGGAAGTTCTTCGGACGGAATTCCCGCTCCGGTGTCGCGAACTTCCAGCTCGCCCATGCTGCCGTCTTCGCTTGTCCGGACCGTCACGTACAACATGCCGCCGCCGTCCATCGCCTGTCGGGCGTTGACGATCAGGTTGAGCAGCACTTGCTGAAGATGTGAGATGTTCACTTCGCAGACCGGGTGACCGAGGATGTCTGTTTGAAGTTTCACGCGATTCATCTGCAAATCTTTCTCACAGAGAATCAGCACGTCGGAAACGATTTGCGACAGATCGATTTCTTCTTTGCGAACGCCTTTCGACCGGGCATATCCCAGCATGCCGTTCGTGATTCGTGCCGCTCGCTGGCCTGCCGAGAGGATTCGATTGAAGGCTTTTTCATGCGTCGCCTGATCTTTGCGCCGGAGCCCCATCTTGGCGTAATTGATCGTCGTCGTGAGAATGTTGTTGAACTCGTGCGTGATTGATGCAGCCATCTCGCCAACGGAACTCATTTTCTGAGCCCGCATCAGTTGTTCCTGCAGACTCTCAATCTGCTGCTGCAGAGACTCGACCTGTTGCGTGAGTTCGTCGTGTGATCGCATCGGAGTGTCCATTCCAGAAGTCGAGCGTCATGCCATGATGTTTTCAGCGCGTCGACAAAGGGTTCCGACTCTGGCCGGAAGCTGGTCAACGCAACTCTGAACAGACTTCGGTATCGACCGGCCACCGCTCAGGCTGCAGCCGACAACCCTCACGATCGAATCAACCACGAAATCCCGAACCGCATGATCCTGCTGGGAAGCTCGCGGCAAATGACAGCGGGCTCTCTATGCTTGCGGGGAATACCGATCTGGCAGACTGGGATGAGTTTGACGCCCTTTCTTCGAGTCTGTTTGTGCCCAACCCGGCGTGCCGTGAACAACGTGTCAGACATGCCCGCTGCGCCGTTTGCGACAACGCGTCTATCGAAGTCGGCAACCCTGAACAGATTGCGGGGTAGACACCTCCACGAGCGTCCTGATCAGCAGGCTCGACCTACTGTTGTGGATATTGGGATCGCACTTGTTGGTTGATGCGAATCAACATGTTCGCCGTCTGGCCGTGCCGCTTCCTGAAGCCACTACTCGAGAAGTCGACAGAAGGACTCACCCATGCGTCAGTTCCTCAACAGCGTGACAACGTTTCTGAAATCAGATGACGGTCCGACATCGGTCGAGTACTGCGTCATGATGGCCTTCATCTTTCTGGTCTGTTTCGCAGCGATCGGCGAAATCGGTGCAACCACGCACGAGCTCTACACCGAATCGCTCGAAGAAATTCAAAAGTAGTTTCGCCCGTTCAGCGGACGATCGATCTGCCCATGCTCTGCGTGATGGCTGCGGGTCTTTCTGATCCGCCCAAACGTCGACAGCCACAATCCACCCTCGTGGAAATAGTCCCGAAATAGCTTCCCCTTTTCTGTGGCACGCGACTCCGTCGCGTCAGCCCAACGGCGTTGCCAACGGGGGCTTTCCGCACGGAGTGCGGAGCCACTGTGGGAAGATATTTCGGGAATATTCGCTTCGTAGCCCTGCCGCCCCGACGTGATTCAAAGCCCGACCTCTACCGGGAGGTCGGGCTTTTTGTATTGCGTAACTTGATTCGGCGAGCCGTGGCTTCCTTCGAGAAGAACTTCGCGCGACAATCCGCCGTTCCCGCGCGATCGTCTGACGTCAATGCAGTCGCGATGCTGTTGAACTCGAATTTCGGAATCCCAGCGTGCCTCACCCGAAGATCATCGTACTCGGCTCGGTTAATGCCGATCTGGTTGTCAGCTCGGCTCAACTGCCGACCGCGGGCGAGACCGTCATCGGCGGCAGCTTCTACAAAGCGAGCGGCGGCAAAGGCGCAAACCAGGCCGTCGCCGCGGCGCGAACATCCGGGCAGCCGGTTGGCTTCATCGCGGCAGTCGGCAATGACGACTTTGGCAAAGCAGCGATCAGGCAACTGCGGAGCGAAAACATCTCCACGCAGCACATCCGGATGGTCGACGACCAGGCGACGGGCGTTGCACTGATCATGGTCGACGAACGCGGCGAGAATCAGATCAGCGTGGCCTCCGGGGCAAACGCATCCTTATCGCCCGAAGACGTCGCCAGAATCGACGACGAATTCTTCTCCGAAGCCAGCGTCTTCGTCGCCTGTCTGGAATCGCCGCTCGATACTGTCGTCGCCGGATTGAAACGCGCGAAGGCTGCCGGATTGACGACGATTCTCAATCCCGCGCCCGCTCATGAAGCAGCGTGCGATCGCGAAGTCCTGCAACTGGTCGACGTGCTGACTCCCAACGAATCCGAAGCGACATTCCTCAGCGGTTGGGACGAAATGAATGACCTCGAAGATGCCTGCATCTGGTGCGAGCAGCTTCAACAGCGTGGCAGCGGTCGGATCATCATTACTCGCGGCGACAAAGGCTGCATTCTGAAAGACGATTCGAGCGACGTTTGTCTGAGCCCGGCATTCGTCGTCGACGCTATTGACGCAACGGGCGCCGGCGACTGCTTCAACGGAGCACTGGCAGCTGGCATGGCTGAAGGCAAAACACTGCTTGAAGCAACGCGGTTCGCGATGGCGGCAGCCGCTTTGTCGGTAACCCGGCGAGGGGCGATCCCCGCACTTCCGACCAGAGATGAGGTCGAACAGTTCCTGGACAGCGATCCCGAACGGTCACAACTCGCCCTTTGATCGGCCGCCGCCGCCGGCCAATTCAATCTTCGGCCTCCCCCAGGCAACCGTCGAGACACTACACTGAGACGTTCGGACTCTCGCTATTGAGAGTCGGCAGTCGAGAAAGTTGGAGACCGCCGTGCTGACATGCAAACTCGCCGTCGTTCTGAAACTCAGTGTTCTGGGCATCACTCTTGCGACTCTACAATCAAGCCTGTCGTTCGCTGCGGACGACGAAGTCTTCGCGCCGATGTCTGCCGAGCGTGTTCGTTCGCAGACGCTCGATTGGGCCGCTGGACAAGGCTTGAAAGATCGAGCCCTGATCGACGCGATAGGAAAACTGTGGGCTCCTGGCGATGGGCAGAAACGACCGACGGAACTCCACAAACTGGTCGTTAAATCGTTCGCGCTGGCGAAGCCTGACGCGGCTGAGCTGGTCAAAAAGTGCCAGTTCGGAATCCTTGCCGCACCGACTTCTCTTCTGATCGACGCCCAGGCCAACGATGATTATTTCTCGAACAACCTGCTCGCTTACGTCGGCACGTTTTTGACTCAGGCCGAATTCTTTGACGAAGCGCTCGCGCTGTTCGAGAAAACGAAGCCGCAACAGCTCGTCGACCCCGCTTCATACTTCTTTCACAAAGCCGTCTGTGAACACAGGCTGCTGAAAGCGAAAGAGGGTCTCGCCACGCTGAAGCAGCTTCTCGAAAACACATCGGACGTGCCGGTGCGATACTCGACCGTTGCCGACCTGATGAAAACCGACCTGGAGAAGCTCAAAGAAAAGTCGCTCGACGAAGTGTCGCGGATGATGTCTGACGTCGAACGTCGACTGAAGCTCGGACGCGGCGGCGCAAAGGTTCAGAAGACCGAAGAAGAAATCGTCGCGCGACTCGACGAGCTGATCAAAAAACTCGAACAGCAACAACAACAGCAGTCACAAAGCCAGAGTGGCAAGGGGCAGGGAGTTCCTGAAGGATCCCCGGAAAGCATTATCAAAGGCTCGACCGCACCGGGCGACGTTGAAAAACGCGACATCGGCAAGAAGGCGGGCTGGGGAGCGTTGCCGCCGAAACAGCAGACGAAGGCCAGAAACCTGATCGACCGCGAACTGCCTCCACACTACCGCAACGCCATCGAGCAGTACCTTCGCAAACTCGCGACGCGGCCTGAATCCCGTTCACGTTAACAGCCCCTCAGCAACTGCCCTCAGCAACTGCCCACATGACTCAAGGACTGAATAAATGACGGCATCAGCAGTGATGATGCTTCTGGCAATCGTCAACGCACCTCAGGTCGAGATATCGACGATCGAAGGGGCGAGACATTCCGGAGTCCTGACATCAGCCGACGCGGATTCCTGGAAACTTGAAGCCGACGGCAAGTCTGTCGAAGTATTGATGTCGAGCATCCTGGAAGCACGGCTGCAGACGAAGGGCGAAGCGAGAGAAACGTCGGCTCACGAAACGGTGCTCACCGACGGGTCTCGGATCGGAACGTCGTCAGTATCGCTGTCCGGTGACAAACTCACGATCGCAGCAGCGGCCACCGATTCGATTGAACTCCCACGCTCGGCGATCGGAAACATTCGACTCGCCGAATCACCCAGCAGCCTGGACGAGCAATGGACCGACCTGCTCAAACGCGAGCGACGCGAAGACTGGCTCGTGCTTCGTAAACAGGACAAGCTGGACTTCGTGCCTGGCGTGGTCAGTCGGATTAACGAGACACACGTTTTCCTACTCCTCGACGGCGACACCGTACCGGTTCCGCGTCCCAAGGTTTTCGGAGTCATCTTCCGCCAGCGACAGTCCGGCGAAGCGAAATCGGCCGGCATCATCGAACTCGTCAGTGGCGACCGTCTGGCAGTTCGATCTGTCACGAGCAAAGGCACTGACTTCACGCTGCAACTTGCCGCCGGACCCTCGATCGTTGTCCCGATGCAGAGCGTTCGAGTCGTCGACTTCAGCGCCGATAAGTTGACCTGGCTATCGTCACTCAAACCGCGAGACATTAAGCACGAATTCCGATTCATCGACCCCGCCACGCCGCTCAAGAACGACCAGGACGTTTGGGGTGACGAGCTTCAGCTCGGCAACCGCACGTTTACTCGCGGCGTCTGCATAAGATCGAAAACCATCGTCCGATACCGGCTGAACGGCGATCACAGCCGGTTCGTCGCACTCATGGGAATTCAACACGGCTACGCGGGTGACGTTCACGTTGAGATTTCTGCAGACGGTCAACGCCTGCTGACAAAAGATGTCACACCGCAGGACGAAGCGCCGATCGAAGTCGACCTGGATATCTCCGGAAAGTTCATGCTCGAAATTCTGGTCGACTACGGCAAAGTCGAAAGCGACATCGGCGACCACCTCGTCCTGGCCGAAGCCAGACTACTCAAGTAACGTTAGACAAAGACGCCCACTTCTAAACCCACATAAGAACAAAACCATGTCGACGTTTCGCCAGCTGATTGTCACCGTGACTCTTGTTTTTGTGGCGGCTGGATTAGCCAACGCTGCTGACGCAATCGTCTCGAAGGCCGAGCAACGTCGCGTCGACGTGCTGAAGAAGATTTCCCCCGCCGTCGTGGCCATCTTTGGAAACGGCGGGCAAGGCGGTGGCTCTGGCGTCGTCATCAGCGCTGACGGGTACGCACTCAGCAACTTCCATGTCACCAGCGGTTCTGGCGACTTCATGAAGTGCGGTCTCAATGACGGAGTCCTCTACGACGCGGTCATCGTCGGAATCGATCCGACGGGCGACGTCGCGTTGATCAAGCTGCTCGGTCGCGACGACTTTCCGTTCGCGACGATCGGCGACAGCGACAAAGTAAAGGTCGGCGACTGGGCTTACGCGATCGGCAATCCGTTCCTGCTGGCGACGGACTTTCATCCGACGGTGACTTACGGAATCGTCAGCGGCGTGCACCGTTATCAGTATCCCGCCGGATCGTTTCTGGAATATGCCGACTGCATTCAGGTGGACTCTTCGATCAACCCTGGCAACTCCGGCGGCCCGTTGTTCAACGACGACGGAGAACTGGTCGGCATCAACGGCCGCGGCTCGTTCGAAAAACGCGGCCGAGTAAACTCGGGAGCTGGCTACGCCATTTCGATCAACCAGATCATGCACTTTCTGGATCATCTCCGCAGCGGACGAATCGTGGATCATGCGACTCTGGGAGCAACCGTGACATCCGACGGCGACGGTCGGGTCGTTGTGGCCAGCGTTCTGGAATCTTCGGAAGCCTACCGCCGAGGCCTCCGGCTGGACGACGAAATAGTCTCGTTCGCTGGCCGGAACATTCGGTCGGTCAATCAGTTTAAGAATGTCCTGGGCATCTACCCGAAAGGCTGGCGGCTTCCTCTGACCTATCGCCGTGACGAGCAGAAGGTTTCGATCCAGGCCCGCTTGCGAGGCGTTCATACCAAGGCCGAGATGATGCCGAAACAGGCTCCCGGTCAGCCGAAGGATCCTCACAAAGACGGCGACAAGAAAGACCCCGCCAAAGAAAAGAAAGACACCTCGCCGGAAGCCTACCGGCACATGTTTGTGAAGAAGGATGGTTTCGCGAATTACTGGTTCAACGAGCAGGAGCAGAAGCGTCTGCTGCCGATGGTCACGCGCTGGGGCGATTTCGCCGGCCTGAATGGCCTTTGGAAAATCACCGGCCAGACGAGCGACTCTGACGATTTCTCACTGACGCTCAGCGATCGAGGCCTCGGCCTGCAAATGAGAAATGACGTCTTCTTCCAGCCGCTGGACGGAACGGACTTTCTCGACGAGCCCCCCGGCAGCGGCGGACTGCTTGTCGCGATGCACCATCTTCGACTGATGCTGCAAAAGCAGGCGGATGGGTTTTCCGAGTTTTACTACCTCGGCAGCGAACCACTGGACCTGACCGGTGAAATGGTCGACGTCCTGGTCACGACATTGACCGGAGTCGAAACCCGCTGGTACTTCGCACGAAACCCGGCCGCGTTCGTCGGTATGTCCTGCCAGCTGACCGAAGACGCCGAGGAATGCGAAGTCTACTTCGGCACCGTCGACCAGTTCGAAAACCGCTTCTTCCCCGGCCAGATCATCATCCGCTCCGGCGGCCGCGAGTATTTACGTCTGCAAGTTTCACAACTTGACCTCGCAACTACGCCGTAGGGTGGGCACCGCCCACCAGCAAGAATGATGTGGTAGGCAGTGCCCACCCTACGTCAGACCAGAATCTCGCTTGGGACTTTTCCGTAGACGTCGGTCAGGCGGAAGTCGCGGCCGGCGTAGCGGTAGGTGAGTTTTGTGTGGTCCAGACCGAGCAGGTGCAACGTCGTGGCGTGGAAGTCGTGGACGTGGAATTTGTTGTCGACGGCTGAGATTCCAAACTCGTCGGTCGCTCCGTAGTTCATGCCGCCTCTGATTCCGCCGCCGGCCATCCACATCGAGTAGCCCGTGGCGTTGTGGTCTCTGCCGTCCTGATTGCGGACGGCGGGAGTTCGACCGAACTCGCCGCTCCAGACGATCAGCGTGTCTTTCAGCATGTCTCGTTCTTTGAGGTCGGAGATCAATGCCGCAATCGGTTGATCCGTCGCGCCGCAGTTGGACGTCAGTTTTGACTTCAGGCTCTTGTGCTGGTCCCAACCTTCGTGAGTCAGCTCGATAAATCGAACGCCGGACTCGGCAAATCGGCGAGCCATCAGACACGCTCGACCGAAGTCGTCCGTCAGCCCTTTTCCGATGCCGTACTTCTTCTGCGTTTGGAGAGTCTCGCTGGACGTGTCCATCACCTGAGGAACTGCCGACTGCATGCGGAAGGCCAGTTCGTAGGATTCGATGACTCCGTCGATTTGAGAATTCAGCGGTTGGCGATCAGCGAGATTCCGATTCAGCGACTGCACGAAATCGATCTGCTTTCGCTGGACGTCTTCGGGAAGTTGCGAGTTACTGATGTTGCCAATCTGAACATTGCTGAGTGACTCGCCCTGTCCGCCAATACGCGTGCCCTGATAAATCGCCGGCAGGAACGACGCTCCGTAATTCTGGGCGCCGCCGAGGCGAGCGGGCGGTTTGATCGTGATGAATCCGGGCAGGTCCTGATTCTCGGTCCCGAGGCCGTACAGCGCCCACGCACCCATCGACGGACGGACGAACTGAAAGTTGCCCGTGTGAAGCTGCACCAAAGCCTGCGGATGATTCGGGATGTCCGTCCAGGCTCCGTTGATCACGCACAGGTCGTCGGCGTGTTTTGCCAGGTGCGGGTACAGGTCTGAAATCAGCAGCCCGCTTTCACCGTGCGGCTTGAACTTCCAAGGCGACGGAAGAAGCTTGCGTCCCTTCTGAGAATTCTGTCCCTGTGCGGTTTCGCCGGGAGCCTTTCCTTCGTGCTCTTTCAACGCCGGTTTGTAATCAAACGTGTCGACGTGCGATGGTCCTCCGCGCATGCAGAGGAAGATCACGCGTTTCGCTTTCGGTTCGAAGTGCGGCGTCTTCGGCAGCAGCGGGTTCGACGACAGTTGCTCCTTCGCCGCGGCGGCGGCAGCGAGCCCCGCAAAGGCCATGTACCCAAAGCCGCACGAAACGGATTTGAGAGCGTTGCGGCGAGTGAATTCGAACATGGGATATTCCTGCTTCATGTATCTTGCGTAGGCTGGAAAAAGCTCCACGCAGTTCCGGCAAAGTTCTGTAATTTCGTTCTGCCGAAACAGCGCTGTGCTCGTTCCAGCCTACAGTCATCGGTTGTCAATTGTTTTACTCGACGTATCGAAACTCGGCACTCGCAAATAACGAC
>JBLFXD010000169.1:0-10106 GCA_047611045.1 Planctomycetaceae bacterium
CTTCACGGCTGGTTCTACGAACGGCCCGACGGTGAAGAGAAACATTGGACGCTCAGGAACGGCCAGCTTCACAACAGCAAAGGTCGGCGGGCGTCTCCGGAAGTCGATTTCACACGGTGTTTACGTCTGGAAGATGATTTTTCGTACTACACTCGGCGGAATCAGATCTGGAAGATCGACGAAGTCGACCTGACGAAAAACAAACTCACGGCGACACTGCAGGAAGATGGAAAACCAACCGGCAAACCGAAACAGTTCGATCTGAATTCGGCGACGATGGTTTTTCGTGGAAACGGGTTCGGAACACTCAAGAGCTTCGAGCCCGGCCAACTGGTTCAGATGAATCTGACGTGGGCGACGCTCTACGGACCGGGCCGCGTCTTTCAGATCTGGCTCGACAAAGAGAGTCAATCTCTCGCATCGGGCAGACAGCTTGAACGGCATCGACATCACATCCGCGAGCGCGGTATTCCTGGCTGGGTCGATGCTGTCGACGACGAAAAGCAGATTGTCACCATGACGTTTTTCGACGGCATAGATCCCGTGCTGTTTAAAGATTTCGGCATCATCGTTCCCGAACCGCTGGGCTGGCCCACGTCGGGTGGAGCAAAGAATGATCTTGAGCCAAAGGGGACAATCGCTGTCGCCAGAGAATGCCTCATGACGTACGACCCGGTGAACGATCGAAAAGGAGGCAACATTCTCAAGACCACGAAAGTCCCAGTCCGCTCCGGATGCAGCGGCGTGCAGATCCAGGTCGAGTGCGGCATGCTCCTCGAAGGCTACCGACCGACGAAGGTCGTGAGGTTCTATCCAGCCTGCTGGACAGTCGTCGCTCTCCCACGAGAAGAACAATTTCACGGGCGCGAATAGCTAAGAGTCAGTTTCAATTGAGTAGCCAATGCACATTTCCATAACTTCAATTCGAATTATCCTCGTCGGTCTGGTTGCGATTCTCAGCGGGCAAACGGTGACTGCGGATGTTCCACGAGCGTTCTTCGCTGAGCACTGCGTGAAGTGTCATGGGCCGAAGAAACAGGAAGCGAAGCTGCGGCTCGACAGTATTGCGGTGCCGAGCGCGGGCTCCGCAGAGACGTGGTCGTTGATCGCGGACATGCTCGAATCCGGAGACATGCCGCCGAAGCAACTGCCTCGCCCGGACGCCGTCGCGCGGCAGGAAGTGTTGAATTGGATCGGCGATGAGCTGGGACGCGTGTCGAAGCCGGTGCCGGCTGTCCGTCGAATGAACCGGGTCGAGTACGAACACACGGTGCATGATCTACTGGGCATCGATGTGTCGTTGGCGTCGTTGCTGCCCGAAGATGGTCAGGTGCAGGGGTTCGATAATGTCGCCGGAGGGCTCGGCATTTCTTCCATTCTGATGGGACGGTATCTGGAAGCGGCCGACGTTGCTTTTGAAGCCACGATTCGAAGGATCAAGCCGTTGCCAGCAGCGACTCGACGTGCGGTCCTGATGGAATTCAAAGAGAACATTGCGTCGGTCAAGGGAAAAAAGGGCGGAGTCATTGAGTCGAACGGCGCGTACGTCGACTTCACTGCAGGGTGGCCGCCAGCGCGGGTCGATGAGGCTCACCCGATCGAGAACGGCGTCTATCTTTGTCGCGTGGCAGTCTGGCCTCACGACCCGGGTGAGAATCGGACACTGAGCGTCGCCGTGTTTACCGGCCCGTTGTTCGGAGACGGAAAGCGACATCTCAATGGCATCTTCGATGTGACCGGGACACCCGACAAACCTCGCATTTTCGAATTCACCACATACATGCGTGAGGGTCATGCCCTGCACGTTCTGCCGTGGATTTATCCTGAGCACGTCACCTGGCGGGACAAGGAAGAGCAGCGGCCGGGAGTGGCGATCGCGTGGGCGGAAACGTACGGGCCGCTGGACCAGAGCTTTCCGGCGGAGTCGCAGAAGAAACTGTTTGGCACGTCCAAGTCGCTCTCGATGGTCGAAGGTGCCGGCATCTACATGCGGCATCGACGCGGCGTGAAGTTGCATCATGTCGACTCCAGCGAGCCGCGAGCCGATGTCGAGCGCATCATCCGCGATTTCGTTCCGCGAGCGTTTCGACGACCTGTGGACGACGAGCTGACGAATCAGTTTGTGGAGCTGGCACTGTCTCGACTGGACCTGGGAAACACGTTCGAGCAGGCAGTGCGTGCCGGAGTTACCGGCGTGCTTTGTTCGCCGCACTTTCTATTGATCAATCAGGAAGACAAGGTTGACGACTTCACGCTCGCATCCCGGATGTCGTATTTCCTCTGGTCGTCAATGCCGGATGACGAGCTGTTGAAACTGGCGTCAGAAGGCAAACTCAGTAACCCACAGGTCCGGTTCGCTCAAGTCGAGCGGATGATCAACGACCCGAAAATCGAACGCTTTGTCGACAAATTCACGGGTCAGTGGCTCGACCTGCGCGACATCGAATTCACAACGCCCGACAAAAAACTGTACCCCGAATACGACGATCTGCTGCTGCGATCGATGCTGGCCGAGACGCGAGGCTTCTTCCGCCATCTGCTGAAAGCAGACCTGAGTGTGCTTAACTTTGTGGATTCGGACTTCGCCGTGCTGAATCAGCGTCTGGCAAATCACTATGGAATCCCGGGTGTCAAAGGCCACGAAGAGTTTCGCATCGTCAAGCTGCCGGAAGACTGTATTCGCGGCGGAGTTCTTAGCCAGGCAAGTGTCCTGAAAGTCACAGCGAATGGAACGAGCACGTCGCCGGTGCTGCGCGGCGTTTGGGTTCTGGATAAGTTGCTGGGGCAACCGACACCTCCGCCTCCGCCGGGTGTTCCCGCAGTGGAACCGGACATTCGTGGTGCGACGACAATCCGGGATCAGCTGAAGCTTCATCGTCAGAACGAATCCTGCAACCGGTGCCATGTTCGGATTGATCCGCCTGGCTTTGCTCTGGAAGAGTTCGACGTGATCGGTGGGCATCGTGAGTGGTATCGGTCACTCGAAGGCAAGGATCGTGTTCAGAAAATTGCGAAGACAAATTACTACGCCGGCCTGCCGGTGGAATCGAATGGCGAGTTACCTGACGGCCGCACGTTCGCCGGCTTCGTCGAGTTTCGGAAACGGTTGTTAGAAGACCCGGATGCGATCGCGCGAGCCATCGCGGAAAAACTACTGGTCTACGGTTGTGGCCGACCGGTGACACACAGCGAACGATCGTCTGTCGAGTCAGTGGTGACTGCTTCGCGAACAAAGCAGTTGGGACTACGTTCGATGATTCATGCGATTGTCGAGAGCGAACTGTTTCATCGTCCCTGAATAAACAGTCATTTCGTGGGGCAGGATTGCATCCTGCCGAGGCAGGTAAAAAACCTGCCCCACGACACCTAATCGAAGGCGGCACTTACTATGGCTTTTCAAAACCTGGATCGGCGTACGTTTCTGCGGGCGTCCGGAGTTGCTCTGGGACTTCCCTTGCTGCAAAGCATGACGCCGCGAACGTCGCTTGCCGCAGATGAGGGCAAGGACGGGGCCGACGGCGGTGAAGCGCGGCGCATGGTTGCGATCTGTGCTCCGCTGGGGATTCATACGCCGCATCTGTTTCCTGAAAAGGCCGGCAAAGACTATGAGGTCACTCCTTACCTGGAACCGCTCCAGACAGTCCGCGAGAAGTTCAGCGTGATTTCGGGACTGATGCATCCAATGGTCGACGGAGGCCACTCGGCGGAAAAGAGTTTCCTGACGGGAGCCGCTCATCCGGGACAGCCGAGCTTTCGCAATACGATTTCCGTCGACCAGTTTGCCGCCGAACGCATTGGCCACCGGACTCGGTTCCCGTTCCTGTCACTCTCGGCCGGCAACAGCGGGATGTCTTACACTCGATCCGGTGTCCTCATACCGGCCGAAAGTCGACCGTCGCGAGTTTTTCAGCAGTTGTTTCTGGAAGGTTCCGTATCTGAAAAAGCGGCGCAGTTGCGACGCGTCAAAGACGGCCAGAGCATCCTCGATCTGGTCGCCAGTCAGACTCGTCAGATTCAGAAGAAGACGGCCCGCGCAGATCAGCAAACGCTGGATCAATACCTCACCAGCGTGCGGGAACTGGAAAAACGACTGGTACAAGCGGAAGACTGGGCGAAGCGACCGAAGCCGGTCGTTGATCAAAAGCCGCCGACAGATATCGACGACAGAGCGAACTTCAGCGGTCGCATGAAACTGCTGCTCGACCTGGTCACGCTGGCGCTTCAGACGGATTCAACCAGACTGATCACGTTGAAAGGGCCAGGCGGAAACGAAGTGGTCAACCTGCAAGGCGTCGATGACGGTTGGCACAACCTGAGTCATCACGGGCGGTCGCCGGAGAAAATAGAGCAACTGGCCATCATCGAAAAAGAAGAAATGCGGCTCTTTGGTGAATTCCTGCAGAGCCTGGCGGCGATCAAAGAAGGCGAGCATTCCGTGCTCGATCAAACGGCCGTTCTGCTGGGTTCAAACCTCGGCAACGCCTCCAGCCATAACAACACGAACCTGCCGATCGTAGTGGCGGGCGGTCGTTTTCAGCATGGACAACATTTGGCGTTCGGCGAGGAGAAGACGCCGCCACTGTCCAACCTGCTGGTGTCGTTCCTGCAACATCTGCAACTGGAAGTCGGCGAGTTTTCAAGCGGCACGGGAACGCTGACCGGACTTAGTGTTTAGCAGACCAGTACCCAATGCCTGCTGGAATTTACTTCTGGAACAGGTCAGGACTCGGCCAGCGGTCCTCGTAGCTGCGGACCGTCTCCTCCACTGGCGGTTTGACGTTGGGCCAGTTCTGAGGGCGGATGCGTACGATGCGTCCCGGGCGGAAGCCCTCTAGAATAAGCGGAACCTCGAACTGGATCTGAATTCCGCTGCTGCCTAGTGGCGGCTCCTTTGCAGCTTTCTCAACGGCGGTGATCCTGCCGTCCATGCCGTCGTGGTCCGGCCACCAGGTCCGAAGAGTGTTCTCGGCTGCGGCCATCTTGCCACCGATGCCAGGCTTGAAGGCGGCGTACAACGATTCATCCATGCCGCCGAATAAGGTCGCCTGTACGGTGGCGTTACCGAATTCTCCATACTTGATTGAGTCCACCCAGGCCGGCATCCAACGTGTGCGGATGTGTCGATTGTGTCGTTGACGTTGACGCTCGGCGGCAACTTTCATCGCTGCTTCGTCGAGCCAGAGATCCGATACGTGAAATTGCTGGTAGAGGTAACGCGGATGCCAGGTGAGCGCAAGCTGAACGGCCTGACCCTCGAACTGCTTCTGACCCTGTTTGGACCAGCTTTCTTCCGCCACGAGCTCGTCGAGACCCAGCAGCTCTCGACCGCGCCAGATGCGTGTGGAGCCATCAATGGTCAATTTGTGTTCGCCACCGAGTCCTTCACCCCCGTCTTTCCGGTCGAGACTGGCGACTAACTGGCCCTCCGATCCATTGAGTGTTATTTCTTTCAGCTTCCAGGCTTTGCCTTCGCGCAGACAGAAGCTCGGCCCATCTTCCAGAAGAATCGCGTGGTTCTCAGCCGGCACGGTCTTGTCATTCCCCTTGGCATTGGGAACGGCGGAAGTCTTTGGGTGAGGCGGCAGATAGAAGCGTCCATACAGGACCGTGCCGATCGGGATATCTCGCAGGTCGGCCGCAGCACCTCGGTAGCGAATGACGCCGTAAGGGAGCATGGCAAAGTGGTGCAGCCGGCCTTCCTGGTAGTGACCATCCACCTGCAGACGCAGGCTCCCGCGCCGATTCACGTGATCGACAAAGACGAGTTCGCCGCGGTAGGCCCTGGCTTCTTCAACCGGCGGGAATGCTCCGGGTTCCGGACGGAACGGTTCGTCGGCGCGAAGAGCGATGGGGGCTCCAACGGAAATAAGCAAAACACAAAGCGAATACGCCGTACCAGCACGAAGCGCCAGCGAGTGAATCGCCGAAGAAAGTTCCGTCACGTGGACGCTCACGCTCTCGCCTTCGTAGAGGCCCACTCGTTCATTCACTCGCTGCCTCATGTGTTGATCCACTCGCTGGCGCTTCGTGCTGGTATTTCTCGGTCGATGTCGTTTCATCCCTGCTCCAGTTCGCTGTTACTGTCGGCAAAGCGCTCGGTCTCCACTCGCATCTTTTGCGCCATGGTCAGCAGGAGGTTGCTCATGTGGGCATTGTCGTTGGCCGGACGGCTGCAGAGGCGATAGTGCTGGCCGGGATCGTCGAGTCGGTAGCCATCAAAGTGGCCCTGATTGAGATCGACGTGGCGACCATGCTTGAGTCCGCAGCCGGCTCCTCCAGCAAGGACAAGCGGCAGGTTGGCGTTGCCGTGGCTGTGGCCATAAGCCATGCCGCTGCCGAACAGGGACATGGTCGTGTCGAGCAACGGACGACCGTCGAAATCCGGCGTCTCAGAAAGGCGGGTCAGGAAGTAGCTGAACTGGTCGACGCTGAACGTGTCGCTCTGAGTGAGCTTTTCCATGTGTCCAGTATCTCCGTTGTGATGGCTGAGTTCGTGCCGCGACTGCGAGATGCCCAGCTCCGGAATCGCCAACCCCTGACCTTCCAGTCCGCTGCTGAAGGTGACGACTCGCGTGGCGTCCGTTTGAAAGGCGAGCACAATCAGGTCGTAGACTGTACGGAAATAGTCGCCTGCCTGAGTTTGCGAAACGTCTCGATCGCTACGTCGGCGATCGGTGTCGGCGATCTTCGGACGCGGAACATCCAGCCAGGCATCGGCCCGCTTCGTGCGGATCTCGGTCTCACGCACGGCGGTGAGATACTGGTTCATTCGCCCCTTGTCATCTGAACCCAGCTTCCTCTCAAGCGAACGGACTTCTTCCAGGTTCGCATCGAGAACGCTTCCCTTGCGGCGCAAAGCCCGTCGCTGGGCAGCGGTGCCGTTCTTTGGCTCCTCGAAAAGGTGAGCAAAGATCTGACCGCAACGGCTCATGCCCGGCAGCCGGATTCCGTCAGCGGTCCAGGCCAGCGACTCGCCTTTGTTAGAGATTTCAAGCGAATGAAAACGCGTGTGAGGCGAAGTGACCTCAGCCATCTGCTGGTCAACCGAAATGGAATTACGATCTGTCGGACCAAGCTGGCCGCCGGTGAGCCAGATCTTCTGGCAATTGTGATGATGCCCCAAACCGCCCGGGTGATGCAGGCCGCTGATAGGAGTGACGACACTCCGATGTTTTTCCAGCGGCTTGAGCGATCGCGAGAACGTGTAATCTTCCCCTGGCGTCGTGATCTGATAGTCCAGCGTGTTGACGCCATTTGGAATGTAAATGAAAGCGCTGCGCCGTGGAGCTTCAGGCTCCGCTGCATTCAGGGGACGCATGCAGTTCAGCAGTGGCAGTGCAATGAAACTGCCGAGCCCACGGAGGGCATGACGACGATCGATTAGCCAGGATTGAGTCATAGTATTGCTCTCAAGGAGTCGTATTCGGGCGTTTCAGTTCGTTTAACGACTATCAGCGTTTCTTCACTAAATCGGACAACGCGACGATCCGCACGATGTCCTTCAATCGATAATTCTTTTGTTTCGCCTCATCCACTATGGCTCGAATGTCTTCGCGATCGTCCACCGCGACGACTCGGCGCAAACCATATGTGCAGAGATGTTCGACGAAGGCCTGCAGGAATCGATCGCGGTCGTCGAGCAGAATGGTTTTGAACTGGTCGGCGTCGGTGAACTTTCGACCGTCGGGCATCGTACCACTTGGATCGACCGGTGGATCGTTGCCGGTCCCTTTCTCGACTCGCTCGCGAGTCCGCCACTGACCGATGGCGTCGAACTGGTCGAACGCCAGACCGAGTGGATCGATATTGCGATGGCAGGCGGCACAGTTGGCGTTCTGTGCGTGAGCTTCAATCTTTTTTCGGATCGTTGCCTTGGGACTGTCCGGCGGATTCGGTTCGATAGGATCGACGTTCGCTGGTGGCGGTGGCGGGGTCTTTCCGAAAATCGCTTCGCTGACCCAGACACCGCGATGCACTGGACGATGCCGAGTGCCGTCGGAGGTGAGACCGAGGATCGCGCCCGTGGTCAACAGTCCGCCACGGTGGTCCTCGGGCCGCAACGACACGCGTTGAAAGCCGGACGTCTGCGGTGCGGGCAGCCCGTAGAATTCGCACAGTCGCGGATTGGCCATAGTCCAGTCAGACCTGATGAATGCATCGATACCCAGGTTGTTTGCGAAAACTTCGCGAAAGTACTGAACGACCTCGTCGTGCATACTCGCTTCCAGCCAGACGTCATAATCCGGGTACAGCTTGCCGTCGGGTGGAAACATTCCAAGACGATGCAACTGCAGCCACTGTCGCGGGAAGTCGTCGATCAAACGGTCGATCTTCGGGTCGGCGAGCATGCGATCCACCTGAGCAGTCAGGCCATCGCCAGTCAGTTTTCCGTTCCGGGCAGCGTCCAACAGTGCCTGGTCTGGCATGGAACTCCAAAGAAAATACGAAAGTCGCGAAGCCAGTTCCCAATAAGTAAGCCGCCCGCGAGGTTGTGGATCGCCCTCGACGATGTAGGTGAAGTTGCGAGACGTCAGCACGCCGAGCATTGCCACCTGGTAGGCAGAAGCGACATCTTCGCCCGCAGCGAGTTCGGCTTCGTAAGCAGTCAGGTAGTGACGGAGTTCATCGCTGGCGACCGGTCGCCGCCAGGCACGCTCCGCAAATCGCTGCAGATGGCTTGCCATCACCTCGGGCGTCGCGTCGTCGAGTGGCAACACGTCGTCGCGCGTTGATCGTTCGGCTTCACTTTCAATCGGTCCCTCCCACTCGATCCAATCCAGCAGCACTGACGAATAAATTCCGTTGCTTTCTTCGTCGAACATCTTGGGAGCCGTTGGATTCAGTAAACTGGTTTCGCTGCTGTGGGTGAAAATGTAAAAAGGCTGAGACAGAGCGTTGCGATAATGCCCACCCTTCTGCCGATCGATGATGTCAGTCGCCACTACGTTGAATTCGAGACTCGCAGGCATCTCCAGAAACACCTCGAACTCGACGATTTCCGGCTCGTCCTCCGGGGCAAGAATATCCAGTTCGATCAACCCTTCGTTGGTTTCTTCGCCGGTGCTTTTTCCGATGCGAAGATGAGCCGTTTGTCCTCCCGGCGGGCGGATACCACTGACCTGCATCTTTGCTCGATAAAGACCGCTATGCTCGGGTCCCGTGCGGCCGAACCAGTGAGGCCTGAAAGCCTGCTGCAGTCGTCCCGGAAAGATCAAAGCACGCAGCGGACGTTTGATCCCGAAGCGATCAAGGTACTCCTGCTGTCGCTTGCCGCCGCTGTAACGGATATCGGCCGCTGTCTTGCGGATTGTTCGCGTCTCGATCGGTGTTTTGGGAAACGCGCGACCCAGCACGATTTCTGCAGCCCGGTAGTATCGCTCGACATGCGAAGGAGAAAGCGAAAGCTGCGAGCCGATGCGTTCGAAGCCGTGCCACAGTGGATCCGCATTCAATTCGCCCGGCTTTGTCGGATCATAGCGCACGCCCAACAGATCGTAGACAGTGTTCTGGTATTCGCGCCGACTGAGCCGATAGTGAGCGACTGGCGGTCGGGCCGCCATGCGTGCTGCCCGCCCCTCGCGGATTCGCGTGTCAAGCTGTGCGATGACCGCAGCAATCTCGTTTTCGGTTGGCTGAGGTTCGTCCTTCGGCGGCATCTCCCCGGCGTTGATGCGTTCGACAATCTCCGCCCAGAGATGAACGTCGCCTCCCGCCTTAAAGTCGCGCGACAACTGGTCGATCCGCAGGTCTCGCTCCACGTTTTCAGGCCCGTGACAACGTAGGCAGTGCGTATTCAGAAACTCGTCAAACGGTTCAGCGGCCGAAACGATCGTCGCCTCTGAAAGGCAGGCGAATACTATGAAACAAAGAACACGGATCATGAATACTTCCGCTACTTGTGTCGTGGGCAGCGCCACTTAAATCGTAAAGCCTGCAAATACCAGCACGAAGCGCGAGCGAGTGAGTGAACAACCTACTGGCAGATTCACTCGCTCGCGCTTCGTGCTGGTATCGATCACAAACTGGTTGTGGTTACTTCTGGTAGATCGGCAAGTAATGGTATTTGACCGACAGGCTGAGGACGGACATCGAGGTTCCGTAGACGG
>JBLFXD010000170.1:0-10104 GCA_047611045.1 Planctomycetaceae bacterium
CACATCGGTGCGGCGTTTGGCGACGCGGCGATTGGAATGGTCCTGCTGACAATCTTCGTGACGACCTGCGCGTTCGCTCAGTTTGAAAGTACCCTCTCTCTGCTGACAGAGGCGCTTGGCGAGTCTGATCAAGACAACTTCCTGATCTTTGCCTATGTCGGATTCATCTTGACGCTCAGCCAGGGATTCATCGTTCGGCGACTCTCTACGAAGCTGGAGCCGAAGATGCTGGCTCTGGGCGGTACGGCGGTGATGATCGTCGGCTTGCTGCTGATTGGCTTTGCCGGGAAGAACGGATCGGTCACGCAACTCTTCATCGTGTTGCCGATTGCGGTCGTTGGTTTTTCAGCGGTGACTCCGTCGCTGCAGGCTTTGCTTTCACTCAGAACCGCTGCTGAAAAACAGGGCGAAATTCTTGGGCTGGGCCAGAGCATGTCGGCCCTGGCTCGAATTGCCGGGCCGGTTATTGGCATGCGAATGTTCGACGAAACTCACGTCGAATGGCCGTACTGGGCGGGTGCCGCGATGATGGGCGTCGGTCTGGTTCTGGTCGCTCTTCAGCGCGGGACCCAGAGTGACGATGCCTCGATGGCTGATTCCAACGAGTCAGCATCGGCAAGCGTAGACAGCTCCGCCGAATAGGGTTTGCGCGATCGGCATGCTCACTGGTATGCCGGCGATGCGCTTGTCAGACCCTACCCAACACTGTGCTTCGTGCTGTGAAGCGATTGGGAATGCGGCAGTCTACTTGAGCGTGTTCGGTACCCAGTGAACCTGGTGAGCTGGTTTCGGTGCCGGGAAGGTTGGGATCATCATCGTCGTTGATGCTGGCAGCGGTCCCGGTTCCGGGCTGGGAGTGACGGTTTCGCCCGGGGCGGCTTCGGCCGCGGGTGCTGGCGACGGTCCAGTGGGTGCTGGCGGCGGTCCAGTGGGTTTGTCGGTTTCGTAGGCCGGGGTTGGCTGATGTTCGTGGCCTGGGACGATGTTGCCCTGGAAAATCGGTCCGCTGCTGGACTGGCAGTGCGGGCAATTTCCAGAGCTGTTGAAAGTTTCGGGGTGAACCGTGTCACCGTGGATGATCTCTCCGTCGATGATCGTTTCGCCGGGCAGAATCATTGGATCGGACGAGTACGTTCCCGAGTCGAATGATCCGTCGTAGACGACTCCTGAGTAGCTGTCGCCAATCGTCGAGCAGGTATCACAGTTCGAAATCGGACACGGATTCGGGCAGGGATCGCAGACGTTGCAGTTGGTGATCGGCGTCGAGCAGTTGCAGTGCGGTTGGCCTTTTCCGCGACAGGCTTGAGATCGTTTGTCGCTCGAACATCCTGCTGAACAGTTTTGTGGCGAAGGGCAGGCACAATTCGGAGAGCGACCATGCTGGCCGTGAACGGGTTGGTCAAACGCTGCACCGTAATTGACGGGTGTGGCGTACGCCGGTGTTGATGACCAGGTCGAGCCGTGGCCGTGCTGGCAGCATGCGTCACCTCCACCATTGACTGAGTGAATTCCCGGCGGCGTCGAGGGGGCGTCCGAGTTGCAAAGGGGGCAACTGTGTTCCTCATGCTTGTGTTTCTTGAGTCCGGACAGGAAAGTTGGTTTCTTCACGGACGGGCCGTAAACGACTCCCCCGCACGGATCGTAATAGCCACTTTGCATGCAGGAGTGGCATCCGGAGGAGACGCTCGCGACCACAAGCATCGCGGTAATTGTCAGTAGTCTGCCCATTGCAACTGCCTTTCCAGGCAAGCTGGATTGATGTCGAATCAGGATTTTCGTTGGAAGGACAGCGGTTCGGTGCGTACATATCAGCAGCGGCTGCGGTCCATCACTCCGAAGATCGTCAGGCAGGGCTGGTAAACTTTAGCGGTTATTCCGATTACGCATCGCCAGAGACCAGGTGGCCGTTGGCGGCGGTTTCAGTGGTGACAGCAGAGAACGGGACGGTGCAACGGTGTGGACGGAAATTGATACCTGGACAGCTCTTACGGCGGCGCTTGCGGCGATGGCTTGTGCCGTGCCGGGGACGTTTCTGGTGCTGCGCCGTCAGAGCATGCTAGGGGACGCACTGAGCCACACCGTTCTGCCTGGTATCGTCGCCGCATTCCTGGCGGCGTACTGGCTGGGGATCGTGGGGCCGCATTCCGAAGGTGGATCGACGATGCAATTCGTGCTGCTCGGCGGGGCGGTCGTGGCCGGGCTGCTGACGGCGTTTCTGACCGAAGCCGTGCAGCGACTTGGCCGTGTCGAAAATTCTGCGGCGTTGGGCGTTGTCTACACGTCGCTGTTCGCTTTGGGATTGTTGATGGTCCGGCTGTACGCCGACGACGTGCACCTCGACGCCGATTGCGTGCTGTTCGGAGCGGTCGAGACTGTGGTACTCGATACGGTCGGCGATTCTGATGTCCCGACCGCTGCGGTCCTGAATGGTGCCGTGCTGATTCTGAACTTGCTGCTGCTGGGCGTTTGCTTCAAAGAGCTGCGGCTGACAACTTTCGATCCGGATCTGGCAACGAGTCTCGGGCTGAATTCCACCCTCGTGCATTACATCCTGATGGCTGTTACGTCGATCACGCTGGTGGCGGCGTTTCAGTCGGTCGGGGCAATTCTTGTCATCACGGTGCTGGTCGCTCCGCCGGTTGCGGCATTCCTGCTGAGCGAGCGGCTTCACATCATGATTCTGCTGGCCTTGGTAATCGCTGGCGGAAGTGCGTTTGTCGGGCACGGTCTGGCGTTGTGGACACCAGGAGCGATCTTTGGCAGCCTCGGCTTCACGACGGTCGACGATTCCAGCACGGCGGGGATGACGGCGATCGTCTGCGGAATGGTCTTTGGGTTGGCGTTTCTGTTCAGCCCTCGTCGAGGTCTTGTCGTCCAGAGTGTGCGACAGTCGCTGCTGGGTTTCAGAATTCTGTGCGAAGACTGTCTGGGCATTCTTTATCGGCGAGAAGAAGCAAACTCACAGGCAGAGGCTGAACCGTTCGTTAACGCGTCGGTTCTCGCGACGCTCCGAGGGCGACTGGCTTGCTGGCGACTTTCTCGACAAGGGTTTGTCGCGAGTGCAGACGGCGGTTGGGCATTGACCGATTCAGGACGCGACCACGCAGAGCATCTTGTCCGTTCGCACCGACTTTGGGAGTCGTACATGGCCCGCCACTTTTCGCTGCCGGACGATCATCTGCACGAAGCCGCTCACCGAGTGGAGCATTTTCTGGACGTGCCAATGGTCGATCAACTCGAAGAAGAACTCGACCAGCCAGGGCTCGATCCTCACGGTCGATCGATTCCCAGCCGATCTAACAGAGATGATGAGATTGTCGATGGAGAAAATGGAAATTCGGAAGATGGGTAAAGCAGCGGACACTGCCATTGGCAACGGGCGAAAGTGAACCGAGATCGGGCTGGTTCGTGCCTGAGCAGGCAGCTACATTTCGAAATTCAGTAACTGACGGGCGATGGTCCCGTCGAGAAGTTTTGATCGGATCGAACAATCTGGAGAAACGGATATGTCTGTAAATCGAACGAGTTATAAGTGGGTGTGGCTGACGACCGGCCTTGTTGCGGGAATCTGCATCGCTTCAATTTGGCCGCACGAGCCCCTGTCTGCAGCGACCGCAGACCGTAATGAGAAGTTCGGGCTGATTACGGCACCAGTGACTGTCGGTTCGGAAGCTGTTTTTGTGATCGACTATCTGACCGGACGGCTGACGGGTGCCATGCTGCAACGCACTCGGCAGGGAACCGCGTTTGTCAATTTCTACTACCGAAATCTGGCTGAGGATTTCAAAGTGGGAGCGTCTGGCGAGCCTTACTACGCTATCTCAAGTGGCTTCGCGGAGATCCCGAATACCGGTGGAAGCCAATGGGGAAGAAGTGCTCTCTATGTGGCAGAGCTGACTTCTGGAAAGGTCGGAGCTTACGCCATTCCCTACCAGATTACGCAAAGATCACTTCCACCGCAGCCATTGACTCCGATTGGATCGTTTCCGTTCCGCGAAGCAACGGTCACTCAGTAGCTTTGAATTGTGTTCGGCAGAGTTCTGCTGAAGCTGCCGACGAAAATGTGATCTACAAATTGAAACTCCCGATCAGCACCGTGCTGATCGGGAGTTTTTTCGTGATGACATTCGTCGAGAAGAAGCATGGACAGATTTGGAATTCGGTGACGATTATGGGGCGATTGGCTGTTGCGGCCGTTTTCTGACCGACTTATAAGTTAAGCTTGATGAGATGCTGTTTGCTGGGTTGGGCTCCGGCTTTCAGAACAAGTTTCGGAACGGTGGGTTGAACTCCCTGGCGGGTGCCACCTTCAGATTCAGGATTCTCGGTAGATGAGTCAAACCTGTGTGCTCGCAGCGGAAGTTTGCAGCCTCTACGAGGCCGCCTTTGAAGAGGCTCGGTGTCACCGCTGGATCGAGAGCCAGAAGCGAGGATACGACCTCGGCAACGACGGCTTCCTGGAATGGTATGACCGGTTCTGGTGGAACTTCCTCAGGTATCGACACCTTGAGCACCTGCTCGGTGAGTACCGTTGGTCGGAATTCGCCTCAGACACGTTCGGCGTGCTGATGCCGCTCATCGAGTCTGATGACGAACTCGCCCGTGAGATTGTCGATCAGTACCGCCAGGGATGCGAGAACCTCGACATTCTCAACTGGGCACTTCGAAACTGTCACTGCGTCGACAACGTCTGCCAATGTCTCGTTCTCATCAACATGAACGATGCCCGCATCGATCCGCAGTTTAACTGATCCTGCTGATCTTAGCGTTGGTTACGAATCGCGGATGAAGTGCGCGGCAAAGCTCCGGACTTCCTGACCGTTGAGCACGTGGACCATCCTCAGCCGCTGGATTGTTTCCTGGCTGAAACGCCCGAGCGGCACGTGCACCAGTTTCTTGCCGTAGCGCTTGGCGAGGCGTCTCCAACCAGCGCCAGGAGGGAGCTCGCTCAACACGGCGATGTGGCGTTCCTGACTGTGCAGGCAAGCTCCAGCCAGCAGGCGTTCTTCGAGTGTGTCAGTAAAGTCCAATCGAGGATCGTGCCACACATCCATGATGTCTCGCGGGGGGAAGAGGAACATCGCGCCGCCGTACTTGGCGAGTCCAATTCCCGGGCCGATCAGTTCATTCTGAAAATCGCTCGCAAACAACGAGAGTGTCGACTCGTCAGTGTGCTCGGCCATCCACGTAATCCGCCACGGATAGTCGCGTGGGTCCGCAGGCGAATCGAAAAACATCAGCACGCAATCGAGCGTTCCCTGCAGTTGCGGCGGGAAGACTTTGACGTAGAGATCTCCGGTGTGCCAATTGCGCAGCGTCTCTCGAATGTCGAGGCCGTCTTTAAGGCTGGCTGAAAACTTTTCTGTCTGAGCCAGTTCGGCACCCATCATCGACAGGGCGGCATCTTTGACATGGTCGCGGAAGTTTTCGATGGCGACGTCTTCCGGCGGCCAGCTGCATTGCCGGTGCGGATTCCACTTCATCTTCCAGCGGTCCTGGTCGATTCGTGGCGGCTTTGTGTTGAGTTCGCAAGTCCGCCACTGAACTGGTGGCCCCGGCAAACGAGAGACAACATCGGCCATGCCGCCATCGGGCAGGCGTGCCATGTCGATACCGAACGAGATCTCCGGCAGTGCCAACCACGATGCGTACGGGTAGCTTCGCGACACTTCGGCGAGCTCGACGGCGAATGAATCTCCAAAGACCTGGCGGGCAGCCACGATCAGCGTGTAGAGGTCAGGAGTCATCCTCCGCTCAATCAGACTCAGGTTGCGGACGTACCGCAGAAAGACGCTCATCAGTTTCGGAGTGACGCGACGAGCCAGCGATCGCATTTCGATCTGATATCGGTCGCGAGAAGCCAGCAACAATTGCTTCAGACCGTCGACCGAAAGATTCTCGTCGTTGTCGAGTTCCGCTCGCGCCTGTTCGTAAAGGCCGGTCAAAAATGGCAACTCGCCCAGCATGAACAGCAGCGAGTTCTGAGAAACCGAGCAAAGCTGCGCGTCCTCGACGTCAGTGTCCTGTTCGTCAGACTTCAGATCCTGCTTGTAGGCTTCGCGAATCCACGGCCAGTCGGCCAGTGCGCAGACAAACAGAATTCGTTCGTAACGCGTTTCGAGTTCCTTCAAACGAGCGGCCATCGTCCGAATTCGATCAGTCGTCAGTCCTTCCGGCGGCCTTGGAATTCCCAGCAACGCGGCAGCCGAGAAACGCTCGATCGATACTCGTTTGAGCGCATACGGATCTGGCAGGATGATTGAGTGGCTTTCAAAACAGTCGGTCTCAAGATCGATAAACGCGCGAGGAGTTCGCTCCTGAATCGCAACTCGCAACGCGGCGATGACGGGCTGGCAAGGGTCGATCGGAACGTAACTCACGCGCCGCTTCGCGTCGGTGTCGTCGTCATTCTGGTCGCTTTCCGGAGTCCAGTCGTTGGTCGAAAACGAAGGCCGTTCTTCCTGAATCACTGCGGTCACGTTCGGAAGATGATCAATAGCCTGTTCAACTGATGTTTGAAACGACGGCGGAAGCGGGACGGCCAGGCAGTCGAATTCGTGGGCGAGCTGGATTCGACGCACTTCGACGGCAAAGTCGCCGCTGCCGTGTAAAACCGGTGCGACGCTGATTCGAGGACTGAGTTGCAGAGACTCATCGAGCATTCGAATGGCCGATCCCGAAAAACGTTTCTAAGTGAAGAGGACGCTGAGTTTTGTAAGAGCGAATTTCAATACGGGACGTCGTCATCATCGTCCTCAAGGTCATCGAGCGGTGACCTTCCGTCGAAACCTGAATCCGACGAGTCGTCGTCATCATCTTCGTCGCCAAACTCTTGCCGCATCTCTTCGGTCATGCCGCCGTTCATATCGGGATGTAGCGGGTCGCCGGGTGAGAAGAAGAAATCTCCAAGTCCCATGGGGACGGCATTTCCGCCAAGCGACTGGTTTCTGTTGTCCGCCAGCGATGACAGGTCCAAAGCATCGTCGCCCAGGCAGCGAAGAATCGCTTCCCGCCAGTGCTCGTCGGTGCTGAGTGGGTGATCCTCAGCCTGTGCGAGTCGCTTCAGTGCGAAACGCAGAACGTTGATACCGTCTCTGGTGGAGAAGTCGAGTTTCAACTCATGCGCCTGCTGAAGGAAATCGACCGTCAGACCAAGCATCTCGTCATCAGCGAACGGGATGTGGTATTTCAGAATCGCCAGTTCATCGTTCCGGTTCGGCGGTTCCAAAGCGAGCGTCGGCTGCAGCCGGCTCATGATGTAGTCGGGGATTTCGAAAGTTGACTCGTCATCGTTCATCGTCACGGCGCAACGAAAATCGGCATGTGCGTGGATGGTGATGCCGGCCACGATTGATTCGACGTAGCGCCGATGGTCAAGCAATGGCGCCAGACTGGCCCACGACTTCTCGTTCATCCGGTTGCCCTCGTCGAGAATGCACACACCGCCGCGCAGCATCGCGGTGACAAGCGGAGAAGCGTGATACTTGATCCGGCCGTTTTCACCGAGGACTGGAGTGACCAGCAGGTCTTCCGGCCTGGTATCGGCAGTGCATTGATAGATGTAGAGCTCCTGCTCACGTGCGTGTGCCGCCGCGATCGCAAGCGTCGTTTTACCGATGCCTGGCGTGCCGACGATTCGTGGAGCCAACGCCAGATCCTTTTCGTCGACGACGATCCAGCAGGCCAGCAGCTGCCTGAGCGACTCACTTTGCCCGATCCAGTTTCCTTCTGATTGATCTGGCTTGCTTAAGTGAAGTGAAACTCCGTCGATGTCGACCTGTTCGATCATTTCAATCGTTCTTTCTCGATCACGTTCTCGTTCGGTTGCTGCTGGCTTCGCGGAATCCGCATCCGGAGCCGGGAGAAGCATCGGTGACGCAATCTAACTGCGGAGCCCTGTCGGGCGAAGAGTCACATCAGGCAAACGCGTGATATCAGCGAATGTCACTCAACTGAATTTGCTTCCACAGCCCACAAACAACGAGTTGTCGAGTGAGGAAACGATTGATTCTCCGACGCACAATCTTAGTGTGGAGTGCAGGTTGGGTAATCCTTCTGGATTTCTGATACCAGCCAGGCATCCTTGCACGGTGACGGGACGCACGCATTCTCGCATATTCGGACTCTTGCGGGGAGAAGCAGATCCAGCTGCCCCGTTTCGACATGATGGCTTGCAGTTTTCGGGGAGAAACTCTCGTTAAATGAATTTTCGTTAATTTAGAATTTTTAGCGAACCGATGTTGTAGTCACGCGATCGCGTGATACTTTAACACGCTTCATCACACGTTCGCGTGAGATGGCTGCGGTGTTACCCCCTTTTTGGGGGCAACGAAGTAGCGACTTTCAAGTCAAATTTACTGGGTTCTGGTGTTCAGAACCTTTAGTTTTTGTGGTTCGCATTCCGGGAGAGCATGTTATGCCAAAGCGAGCAAAAAAAGGATTTACGTTGATTGAGTTGTTGGTCGTGATTGCGATTATCGCAATCCTGATCGCTCTACTTCTGCCAGCCGTTCAGCAGGCTCGCGAAGCTGCCCGTCGTTCACAGTGTAAGAACAATCTGAAGCAGATTGGTCTCTCAGTGATGAACTACCACGACGTCCACAGGACGTTCAGCCCAGGTGTGACGGTTGCTGATGTCACGAATGCTGCCACGACTCAGTCGAATTACTTCAGCTGGGTGGCTCAGATTCTGCCGTTCTTCGACCAGGCTCCGCTGTACAAGAAGCTCGACTTCAAGGTCAGCTACCAGGACGCGACTGGAACTCCAAACACCGCTGCACTGTGCTCAACGATTCTGACTGCCATGCGGTGTCCATCTGACGCTGGTCCTGATCAGGATCCTTCTGGTAGCACGACTGGCTCAAGTTTCGACATGGGGGTAGCCAACTACGTCGCCAACTACGGTGTCGGTATGCCGGACATTCATGCGAATCCTCGGGCTGTTCAGGGAATTTTTGGTGCAAATACCAAAGTTCGTATTCGTGACGTTAAAGACGGCATGTCGAACGTGATTCTGGCTGCAGAACGACGCAACCCAAAGATCTGCGGTACGTGGGTTGCTGCTGGCGGTGTTGGTGCTGTTGCTAACGACGCTGGTGTTCTCGGCGGTTGTACTTTCTGGGCTGCTGGTAACGAGACAGCGACAGCTGATTCTACGCTTTTGGGTGCTCAGGAAGCTGATCCTGGTACGCCAGCTGGTTCTCCTAGCCTTTACCAGATTCTTGGTTCGACTCGTAGTGGTGCTGTTGGCGCTAACATCACGATGGGTGCAACGAGGGGGCAGAATGCTCTTGTCGGTAACCTGACCGGTGAGCCGAACGTCACGTCAACCCAGCCATGGACGGCTGCCGCAGCGGGAACTATCAAGATCAACAAGACTCTTGGTAATTTCTCGACGATGTCTGGTGACTTCCAGGATGCAACGACTGTTGGTTTCAGCAGCTGGCACACTGGTGGGATGCAGGCTGTTCTTGGTGACGGAACGGTCCGTTTCCTGAGCGAAAACATCGACTCAACCATCTACGAAAACCTTTCACGTCGTTCTGACGGAAAGACTCTGGGTGAGTTCTAAGATTTGCTGATCTGATCAGCGAAACGAAGCTGCAAAGCCCCTCGGTTACTCCGGTAATCGAGGGGCTTTCTTTGTTCGGGCAGACGGATAACTGTGCACGAACTTCGGAGCGCTGTTCGTCTGCCGTAGCGACGATCGTCGCGTTTTTCAGAGCCGGCCGCTGCGGAAGATTCCGTAGACCAGCCAAGCGCCCAGCAGGCTTGAGAGCAGATACATCGGGACGCTCAGCCACCAGGAATGCAGCTCCGTTCTCAGGACGAGAGCCGATGCCACAATCAGCGCCGCGAGGATCAGGCCGATCACGACTCGATTGCTCGACCGGTCGACTTCGGTGATCAGCTTTTCGATGTGTCTGTGGTCGAGTTGAACTCGCAGGTCGTCGTTGGCGAGCTTTTCGAGCGTCCGACTCAGTGAGACGGGCATTTTGTGAGCCGCAGTGGCCAGGGCTTTGACGTCGTCAATGATGTCGCCAGCGATGCGAGCCGGGCTGTATCGATGCCGGACGGCGGATTGCACAAATGGTTGCAGAACGC